>NZ_JBHSSS010000003.1:0-206526 GCF_042659625.1 Nocardioides sp. GCM10027114 | reverse complement strand
GAGGGCGGCGCGGCCGGCGGGGCGGCCGGAGCGTCGTCGGCCGGGGCGTCCGCCCAAGCCGGAGGCGGCTCGGCCTCCCGGTCGGCGGGCGGCGCCGGGGCGGCCGCCGGCTCGGGGCTCGCGGGCCGCGGCGGCGGGGGCGTCTCACCCGGGGAGGCACCCGGGTCGACGATCGCGTCGATGCGCCAGTCGACGCCGACGACGTCGATCGCGGCCTGACGCAGGATCTCGTCGCAGCCGGCGTTGACGAACGAGTCGCGGGCGCCGGAGTTGCTGAAGCCCAGCACGAGGGTCTGGCCCTCGAGGCCGACCACCTGGCAGTTCTGGGTGAGGTGCATCCACGCCAGGCGGCGGCGCAGCTTGGTGGCCTCGACGACGTCCGGCCACAGTCGGCGCACCTCGACCAGGGTGAGCCCGCCGGCGGGCGGCGCCGGCTCCGGAGCGGGCGCCGGTGCGGGCGACTGGGCCGGGGCCGCCGGGGCCTGGGCAGCGGGGGTGGCCTCGGGCGCGCTCGGGGTCACCGGGGCCGGCGTCGCGGGCCAGCCCGATCCACCAGCGTCGGTGGTGCCGGCGGCGTCGGGCTCGGCAGGCGCGGTCGAGGGAGCCTGAGCCGCGGGGGGCTCCGGGGCGGGGGCGGCCGGGGCCGCCGGGGCGGCGGCCTCCGGGACCGGCCGCACCGGGTGGGCCGGGGTGGGCGCCGCCTGCGCGGGCGTGGCTGGGGCCGCCGGCGCGCTGGGGGCGCCGCCGGTGATCGAGACCCGCTTCTCGAGGCGGTCGAGACGGGCCGCCACGCCGTCGGCGGGGTGGTCCGCGGACGGCAGCAGCACGCGCGCGCAGATCAGCTCGAGGAGCAGCCGCGGCGCGGTGGCGCCGCGCATCTCGGTGAGGCCGTTGGCGACGATGTCGGCTGCCCGGCTCAGCTCGGCGGCGCCGAAGCGGGCCGCCTGGGCCACCAGCCGCTCGCCCTGCTCGTGGGAGACGTCGATGAGGCCGGTCGCGGGCGCGTCGGGCACGGCGGCGACGATCACCAGGTCGCGCAGCCGGCGCAGCAGGTCCTCGGTGAACCGGCGGGGGTCCTGGCCGGTCTCGATCACCCGGTCGACGACGCCGAACGCCGCCGCACCGTCGCTGACGGCGAAGGCGTCGACGACGTCGTCGAGGAGCGAGTCGGGGGTGTAGCCGAGCAGGCCGGTGGCGAGGGCGTGGGTGACACCGTCGTCGCCGGCACCGCCGAGCAGCTGGTCGAGCACCGAGAGGGTGTCGCGGGCGGAGCCGCCGCCGGCACGGACGATGAGCGGCAGCGCGGCGGGCTCCAGCGTGACGCCCTCGCGCTCGCACAGGTCGGCGAGGTACCCGGACAGCAGCCGCGGCGGGATCAGCCGGAAGGGGTAGTGGTGGGTCCGCGACCGGATCGTCGGCAGCACCTTGTCGGGCTCGGTGGTCGCGAAGATGAACCGCAGGTGGGGCGGCGGCTCCTCGACGAGCTTGAGCAGGGCGTTGAAGCCCTGCGTCGTGACCATGTGGGCCTCGTCGATGATGTAGACCTTGTAGCGGCTCTTCACCGGGGCGAAGAAGGCCTTCTCGCGCAGGTCGCGGGCGTCGTCGACACCACCGTGGGACGCGGCGTCGATCTCGATGACGTCGATCGAGCCCGGCCCGCCGCGGGCCAGGTCGCGGCAGCTGTCGCACTCGCCGCACGGGTCGGCGACCGGCGCCGCCTCGCAGTTGAGGGCGCGGGCGAGGATCCGGGCGGACGTGGTCTTGCCGCAGCCGCGCGGGCCGGAGAAGAGGTAGGCGTGGTTGACCCGGTTGTTGGCGAGGGCCGCCCGCAGCGGCGCCGTCACGTGGTCCTGCCCGATGACGTCGGCGAACGTCTCGGGCCGGTAGCGGCGGTACAGCGCGAGGGGTGACTCCACGCCTGAACCCTAACCACCCGCACGGACAGGGGGTAGGCGGGCGGGGAAGCCGGTGGAGGCTGCGCCGGCTGCGTCCAGCACCCAGGTTTCGAGACGCGTCGTGACTCCGCTCGCTGCGCTCGCGCTGTCGCCGAGCGCTCCTCGACCTCCCGTCCTGGTCGACGCCTTCGCAGGCTCAGGCGTCGGGACGTGAAAAGGCCCCCCGCGTACCCGGCAGAGCCCACTTACCCTTGCTGCCTTCCGGCCCTGGGGGAGTTGGGTGAGGTGCCGCCACGCGGGGGGTTGGCCGAGAGTCTAGGTGAGGTCCCCGCGCGGGACCAACGCGGGCCACGCCCGGGCGGCCCCACCCGCGGACGAGTCGACGTACGGAGCGGCGAGGGGCAGGGGGATTTCACGCCCTCCGAGCCCGGCGGGTACGCTCCTCCGCGGAGGATTCGCCTAGTGGCCTATGGCGCTCGCTTGGAAAGCGGGTTGGGTTAACAGCCCTCAGGGGTTCGAATCCCCTATCCTCCGCCACCGGCTCCCGGACCACCTGTGGTCCGGGAGCCGCAGTCATTTCTGCGCCAGGCCGCGCCGTTCGAGCAGCGGCCGTCCGACGAGGCCGAGCAGCAGCACGCCCCCGGCGAGCAGGCCCCACCAGAGCGCGTCCTCGCGGGCGGCCGCGGCCGGGTCGACGACGCGCGGCGGCGCCTCGGCGGCCGGGATGTCGCGCGGCCGGACCGGGGCCACCCCCAGCCGGCCGGTTCGGTCAGGTGTCAGCGGGCGGGTGAGCGCCTCGACGGGCTGCACCGTCCCGGCGCCGGTGAGCAGGTTGGTGTCGTCGGGCGAGCCGCTCGCGGTCCGCACCAGCCGGGCGACCACCTGCTCGGCCGACTCGTCGTCGTACCGGGCCCGCAGCAGCGCCACCAGGCCGGCCACCTCGGCTGCGGCCCACGAGGTCGCGACGTCGCGCAGCACGCAGGTGCTGCCGTTGACGCCGAGCGAGACCGCGCCGTACGTCGGGGCGGCCACGTCGACGGCCGAGCTGAGCAGCACGCTTCCGGAGGCGTCGGCCCCCTCATCGACCCGCGGGTCGCCGGCCGCTGTCGCGCTGACCGCGACCACGCCGTCGTAGCCCGCGGGGAACACGTCGTCCGCGGCGTCCTCGTCCGGTGTCGGACCGTCGGCGTACGCCGGGGCCAGCGGGTCGTCCTCCGACTGCGGACGGTTGCCGGAGGCCGCGACGACCACGACGTCCTGACGCTGGACCGCGCGCACGGCGTCACGCAGCGCCGGGGAGTGGTCGAGCCGGAGCGCGACGATAGCCACGCCGATCCCCTCGGACCGGGCCCTGGCGGCGACCCACCTCAGCCCCTCGACCACCCGCGCCGGGTCGACCTCGGGGGCCGACCCGGGCACCGACCCGTCGGGGTCGTCGCCGTAGACGCGGACGTCGACCACGGTCGCACCGGGGGCGACCCCGGTGGCCCGGCCGTCGCGGGGCTTGCCGGCCACCAGCCCGGCGACCGCGGTCCCGTGGAAGTACGACGGGTCCCCCTGCGAGGCGCCGAGGCCCTGCTGGACGTCGAGGAGCCCGCTGCCGGAGTGGATGCCCGAGTCGACCACGGCGACCTTCTGTCCGGCGCCCGGCAGCCCCGGCCCGTCGGCCAACAGGGCGTGCGCCTCGTCGACGCCCATCAGCGCGAGCGGCAGGCTCGGGGCATCGGTGTTGTAGGGGCCGCTCGTGGCCGAGACCTGGCCGCAGTCGACGCCCTCCACCTCGGTGGTCGCGGAGGCCAGGGCGGGCACCCCGCCCACGACGGCCGCGGCCAGCGCCGCGGCCAGGACGGTGGCAGGGACGGTGGCTGGGACCGGGCCGGCGGGGAACCGGCGCCTCAGCCGCACGGCGCCTCCGGGTCCAGGCGGGGCGCACACAGCGCCGCCTGCTGCGACAGCGTGACGCCGGGCCGGAAGAGCTCGAGCCACGAGTCCGGCACGTGCGGCGCCGGGTGGTCGGCGAAGCCCAGCAGCGCCGCGGCACCCATCCCGGCGATCGGGTAGCGCGTGCCCTTGGCGTCGATCAGGTGCGGGTCGCCGCCGGCGCCGGTCGCGGTCGCGTCGGTCAGCGGGTCCCAGCCGCCGGTCAGCACGAAGGCACCGGCCCCCTCGTCGACGACGACGTCGCGGCCACCCGGCGGGACGGACCTGGGGACGGGTGCGTCGGCGGGCCGGGTGACCACGCGCACCGCGGGCCGGCGGTCCGCCGAGGCCTCCAGCAGGGCGCACTGCTCGCCGACGACCGACGTGACCCGGTCCCGGGGCCAGGTCGCCGCGAGGTAGGTGCGCTCGCCGCGACGCACGTCCGGCGGGGACGACACCGCGTGCGTGGTGAAGTCCGCCGAACCCGCGTAGACGCCGTGGGCGAAGTCGGTGAGTGTGACCGGACCGTCCTCGGCCAGCAGCAGCCGCTCGCCGGCGTCGGTCTCGAGGACGTCACCGATCCGGGGGGCGCCCACGCCCTCCAGCGCGTCGGCGTACGCGGGCCGGGTCTCCGCCTGGTCGAGCTCGAACGGCTGGCTGGTCAGGTCGCCGCCGGGCGGGAAGAGCGCCAGCCACTCCTCGGGGACCGGAGCTGCCGTGTCGGCGGCGTCGAGCCCGATCGCGGCCAGCAGGTTGTCGCGGCCGCTCCCGGCGGGGAGGCGGTAGGAGTAGGCGCGCGGCTCGGCCTCCTCGCCGCTCTCCGCGACGACGTACACCGCGTCGTCGTCGGACCCGCGTACCTCGACGAGCATCGCCCCGCCGGGCGCCGGCTCGTGGACCGGCTCCGCGGTGACGTCGACCCGCAGGCCTCCGGCGTCGGTGACGCAGGCAGTCCAGCCGTCGTCGACGAGTCGCGCGGGGTCCGGCACGGTCGACGGGGCGCCGAGGATGCCGATGTCGTCGCCGAGCCGCTCGGCGCTGATCTCCTCGGCCGGCACGATCGTGGGCTCGGTGTCGGCGCCGAGGATCAGCATCGCGGAGGTGATGTTGATGACCGGGCGCAGGACCGGCTCCTCGCCGTCCTCGACCGCGGTGATGACGTACGCCGCCCCGGTCTCCTCGGCGACCACCAGGCCGGGCCGCTCGGCCCAGTCCTCGTCGACGGAGGGCTTGAAGACGCCGGCCACCGCGGCACCGGCGAGCAGCAGCACCGAGAGCGCGAGGCCGCCGACGACGGTGCGGCCGGGGCGCGCCGGCTCGACCTCGCGGCCACCGGGAGCCCCCGACACGAAGGCGGTGACGAGCCGGCGCCTGCTGAACGAGTAGGCCTCCGTGAGGTCCTTCTTGGTCGCCACGACGGCCTCAGCTGCTGATCGCGGCGAACACGCCCGTGGCGACCAGCAGCAGCGGCAGCAGCGCCAGCAGGCACACGGACTCGGTGACGTCGGCCGCTCGCCCGCGTCGGACGGACGGGGTGCCGGGCACCAGCGTGGCCGCGAGCAGCAGGGCTCCGGCCGCGGCGAGGACGACCGCCGCGGCGGGACGCCAGTCGGGGTACAGCCAGAGCGCCGCGACGGCGACCGAGACCAGCCCGGCGACGCCGGACACCAGCCCGACGAGGACGGTGGGGCCGGTGCGGTACTGGCGGGTGCGGAGCATCAGCACCCCGCAGCACACGAGCGCGAGCAGGGTCCCGGCGAGGCCGAGCGAGACCGCGAGCGGCGCGACGAGCACGAGCAGCAGCCCGACCGTGGCGGTGATCGCGACGAGGATGTCGTGGGCGAGCCGCGCGTCGGCACCGACCCGGGTCGGGTCGACGTCGGAGGGCTCGGCGGTGACGTCGTCGAGGGAGTAGAGCTGGTCGACGGAGGTGCGGGTGGCCCCCAGCGCGAGCCAGGGAAAGACGCTGCCGGCGAGCACCACCAGGGCCAGCGCCACGGTGAGCACGACCGCCGGGTCGAAGGGGGCGACCAGCCCGACCAGGCCGGTCGCCAGGAGCACGGCGCCGGTCACGACAGCCGGCACCACCAGGGTGCGGCCCTCGCCGAGCCCGAGCAGCGCCAGCAGGCCCGCGGACCCGGCGCCGAGACCGGCTCCCACCAGCGACAGCTGCCCCGACCCGCCCCCGGCGAGCACCAGCCCCCCGACGGCGGCGTACCCGATCGCCATCCAGGCCACGGCCAGCGCCGCCTGGGGCTCGTCCTGGGCGCGCGCCAGCACCACCGAGCCGCCGATGAGGACGACGGCGACGACCGCGGCCGCGGCGCCGGCGAGAACGCCGCCGTCGACCAGGAGCGCCACGGCACCGAGGGCCATCAGCAGGCCGGCCGCCACGAGGGCGGTACGACGCCCCGTGGCCGGCTGCCACGGCCGGAGGTCGCGCTCGACCACGTCGGTCATCGCCTCGACCACGTCGTCGTAGACCCGGGGCGCGGGGTCGTCGACCCCGGCGGCGACGGTGAGGACGCTGCCGTCCTCGACGCCCTGCATGGTCAGCCCGGCGTCGCCGGCGAGGGTGCGGCCGTCCTGGGTCACGGCGCGGTAGCCGCCGTGGACGGTGGTGGCATCGAGGAGGCCGACGGTCCGGGCCAGCTCGGGCAGCAGCTCGGCCACCGGGACGGCGCCCGGGAGCACGAGGTCGACCCGGCGACTCCCGGAGGCGACTGTCACGCGGACGAGCCCCGAGGCGCGTGCCGCGGCTGTGCCGGTCGGCGCCACGCTCGTCGTCGACTGGCTCGTCGGATCGCTCATCGACACTCCCCCGGACTCGGCTGCCACATCCCCGTTGCGGGCCGCCGGAATGCTACCGCCCGCCGCCGGCCCGACCCGGGGGCCGTCGGCGGGCCGCCGACCACGCTCAGCCCAGCACCCCGGGGGCGCCGTCCTCGTCGTCGAGCCACTGGTCCGGGTCGTCGTCGAGGGCACGGGCACGTCGGGTCCGGTCGTCGTCGCGGGCAGCCCCACGACCGCCGGCGCCGCCGACGCCTGCGCCGGCCGTGCGGCCCGACGCCCCGCCGCCGGTCCCGCCGGGACCGGACCTCCCCGCGGTCGAGGCTGCGGCAGCCCGGGTCGACGCACTGCGCCCGGACGTCGATGCACCGGCGGAGGACGTGCCCGTCGAGGCGATGGCGGCGCCCGGTCGCCCGAGCGACGCAGAGGCGCCCGACCGGTTCGTGGCACCGATGGCCCGGCCCTGGGCTCCGGACCCGCCTCCGGCCCCGGCTGACGCGGCCACGGGCGTGGCCGCACTGACGGCTCCGCCACGGATCGCACCGCCGATCGCCGCAGCGCCACCGACGAGCCCGCCACCGAGGGCACCGACCACGCCGCCGGCCGTGCCGGCGCCGAGCGCCGCGCCGCCGCTCACCGGCGTCGGGACGGCGCCATCGGAGACGTCGGACCCGGCCGTGGGGCCCTGCGGGACGCCCGGGGCGGTGGCCCCGACGGCGTCACCGGACGCACCGGCACCAGCACCGCTGGAGCCTGGGCCGGCGGAGCCAGGACCGGGATGGCCACCGATGGCGCCGCCACCGGCCGTGACCGGCGCGGCCGAGCCGGCAGTGGTGCCGCCGGCAGGGCGGGCACCGCCCGCGGACCCGCCGCCCGACACCGGGGCGCCGGATTCCCGACGGTCCGGCTCGCCGTGGACCCGCTTCATGGTCTCGGTGGATGCCGCGTATGCGGCGTCCAGCTTCTCGTTGGCCCGACGCGCCCGCTCCTCGCGCTCGGCGAAGGCGGCGTTGTAGGAGGCCACCTGCGCCTGGTGGGCGCGATGGGCCCGCAGCTGGTCGACCTCGTCGGCCGTGGGGTCTGCCCGGTACGGCGTCGGCTCGGCAAGGTCACCTGCCATCGACTGGTGCACGGCCTGCGCTGAGCCAAGGGCCAAGCCTGCGACCTGGAGGGCGTCCGCGGCGTCCAGCATTTGCTGCTTGCGGAGCTGCACCTTCTCGGCCATGCGCTCGAACGCCTTCGCCGCCTCCTCGCGCGTGGCGGGGCCGAACTGCCGCGCAACCTCCGGCCTCGCGTCTCGCAGGGCCTCGACGACCGAGTCGAGGACGTCCGCGCCCTTGGCCCACTCGCGCCGCGCCACCTCCACCTGTTCGACGCTGGCGCCTGCCAGCGCCTGCCGCAGGCGTGCGACCTGGGGTCCGGTGGTCATCTGTCCCCTCCGAGGTGCTCGTTGCGCGCCGCCCGGTTGTGAGCGTCGCCGACGAAGTGATCGGTGACGTCGGTGAGGGCATGCACCGCCGCAGTGGCGCGGCCGAGGTCGGCGGCTGTTCCGGTGTCAGCTGCTTCGAGGAGCTGCTCCGCTCGGACCACACCCTCGCGGAATCCGCGAATGTCCTCGATCACGCCCGTGATTGTGTCGGCCACCACGTCGTGGGCGCGGGCGTGGTGGAAGCCCAGGTCGCGACCGGGCTCGGAGCCACCGAAGACGGACTCCGTGACCCGCAGATCACGGAAGGACCCACGGTCGAGCAGGTCGGCGTTGACCTCCAGATCGCGCTTGAGCTTCTCGACTGCGCCCGGGTCGAGTACCGTCTCGAGCGCGCTCATCAGGTCGGCGACGAGGTTCATCGTTGGTTGTTCCCCCTGTGACTGACGACCGAGTGCGGACGATGCGGGGCCGGGACGACCCGACCCCGCGAACCGTCGGCCCTCAGCCTCCGAACGACGCGGCGCCGCGCTGGTCTGCGGCGCGGTACTCGGCGTTCGACTGCATGACGGTCTGGCTCGTCTGGTCGAGCAGGTTGCGCATCTCGGCGATCGCGGCGTCCCACTTGGCCTTGGAGGCGTGGTAGGCCGACTGGGCCTGACCCGTCCAGTCGCTGCGCAGCGGCGCAAGCTCGCTCTCGAGCCGGTTCAGCCGGTCGTCGATCTCCTTGACCGCCGTGTGGAGGTCCTGGGCAGCGGTGTCGAGACCGGCGTGGTTGACGCGCAGTCCGTCCATCCCCATCTGGCTCATCTGCTTCCTCGTCTCTCTCGGCGGGTCAGCCGCCGAGGCGGCTGGCGGTGCGGGTGTAGTGGGCGGACTGGGCCTCGTCGGTCGCGAGGTTGTCCTTCTCGGTCGAGGTCAGCGCGGCCTCGAACTCGTTGAGCGCGCCCACGATGACGCGCTGCTTCTCGGTCCAGGCCTGGTGCAGGGCGAAGAACGCCTGACCGCCCGCGCCGGCCCACCGGCCGCGCAGCCCCTGGATCTGCCCGTCGAGCTTGCTGCTGAGGCGGTCGAAGTCCGCCTTGGCGTCGGCCACGAGGCCGGCTGCCCGGGTGAGGGTGCCAGCACCCTGCCCCATCTCGTTCGCACTGTGCGACATGTCGCTTTCTCCTTGTTCCCCCGATGTCCCCCGATGGCGTCAGCCGCCGGACGAGATCGCTGCTTGTCGATTGCTCAGCGAGGTCGGCCCGGCCAGTCGTCGGACCAGCCGGCGTATCCGGCCTACCCCGGTCGTCGAAGTCCCAAACCCCCGTCTCCGGCCGCCCGGAGGATCCCGGCCGGCCTGTAGTTCCAACGACGTGACGGACCGTCAGTCACGCCAGTCGACCGTGGCGAGCACCGACGCCATCAATCGCTCACGAGCGACCGGACGACCGCTCTGGCGGAAGCGCAGCTGGATCACGTGGTCGCCGACAGCGGCAACGAAGAGGTCGCCGTAGTAGCGGGGCCCCCGGTACCGTGCAGGTGCATCATGGAGACACCGTCGACCTCCACGTCGTCGCCGCGTTCCGGGGTGACGCCGCGCCACATGCTCAGGTCGTGCGCATCCTGCTCCAGCTTGCGGTCGTCCGTCCGAGGCCCGGCATCGATCTCGGCCATGGACAACGTGTCCCCCGATGGCCCCAGCCCGATCCAGCCGAAGGTGCTCTGCCGCTGGACGTACGAGTAGCTGTCAGGGAACCGCACGACCAGCTCGACGAGCCGGACCTCCCGTCCGGTGGCGGGCGCGGCGGCCGGCGTGGGCGCGCCGGACGGCTCAGCAGAGCTCGAGGCGCCTGTGTCCTCGGACGACGGGACGGCTGCCTCCGACCCCCCGCTGCCGCACCCAGCGAGCGCCAGCACGGACACGAACAGGGGCACTACCCCCGCGACCTTCTTCACCGAACCTCCCGAGACTCGTCGACGGGACGCTACCCCCGCCGAGGCACAACGACACCTCGGCATCCACAGGGAACTCATGGCAGGTCGGACCTAGTCACGCCATTCCACAGTGGCGAGGACCGACGAGATCACTTGCTCACGCGCCCCGGGACGACCGGTTTGGCTGAATCGCAGGTGGATCAGGTAGTCACCGACGTAGGCGGCGTACAGGTCCGCATACTGACCGGGCCCCCCCACGTCCGTGCAGGTGCAACATGGAGACACCGTCCACCTCCACGTTGTCGCCGCGCTGAGGGGTGTGCCCGCGCCACAGGCCGAGGTCTCTTGACCTCCGCTCCAGCGTCTCGTCGTCCTTCTGCAGGCCCGCATCGATCTCCGCCACTGACAGCGTGTCGCCCCCCGGCCCCAGCCCCATCCAGCCGAACCCGCCCTGCCGCCTGACGTAGAAGTAACTGTCGGGGAACCGCACGGTCAGTGCGTCGACCCGCACCTTCCGGCCAGTGGCCGGCGCCACGGTCGGTGTCGGCGAGCCGGAAGACTCAGCAGAGCTGGAGGCGCCGGTGTCCTTCGACTCCAGGCCGGCTGCCTCAGACCCCCCGCCACCGCAGGCGGCAAGCAGCAGGATGGACACCAGGACGGGGGCCACCCCCGCGGCCTTCTTCATCGAACCTCCCGGGACTCGTCGCCGGATCGCTACCCACGACGACGGGACCCGACACCTCGCCATCCACAGGCGGTATGCGTTCGTGGATGGGTCTCAGCCGCGCCACTCGATGGAGGCCAGCACCGATGCAACCACCCGCTCACGCTCGGCCGGGCGGCCACTCTGGCTGAAGCGCAGTTGAACCACGTGGTCACCGACGTGGGCTGCGTAGAGGTCGGCGTGCTGCCCGGGGCCGCCTCTCCCGTACAGGTGGATCATGGAGACACCCGCGATCTCCACGTCCTCACCCCGCTCGGGCGTGTTGTCGCGCCACAGACCGAGGCGCCGCCCACTCCGCTCGAGCTCCTCATCGGACTGGGGCCCGGCCTCGATCTCGGCGACCGACAGCGAGTCGCCCATCTCCCCGAACCCCATCCACCCGAACGTGCCCTGCCGACTGATGTCGTCGTAGTCCTCGGGGAAGCGCACGGCCAGCTCGTCGACCTGCACCTCCCGGCCAGTCGCAGGCGCCACGGTCGGTGTCGGCGAGCCGGAAGACTCGGAAGAGCTGGAGGCGCCGGTGTCCGTCGGCTCCGGACCGGCTGCCTCAGACCCCCCGCCACCGCAGGCGGCAAGCAGCAGAATGGACACCAGGACGGGGGCCACCCCCGCGGCCTTCTTCATCGAACCTCCCGAGACTCGTCGCCGGAACGCTACCCACGACGGCGGAATGCGACACCTCGGCATCCACGGGCGACGCTGCGGCGGCTCAGCCGATCCGGGACGCCGCCTGCCAGACCACGCGGAAGAGCCCCGTCGCGACGACGAGCGACGCGACGGCGGCGGCGCCACAGAGCGCCTCGGCCACCTCGGCGCGGCGGGCCCACCAGGCCGACCGCCACCCGCGGCCGGTCGCGACCGCCGCCACGAGGACGGGTACGGCGACGAGCGGCGCCATGACGGCGAGACCGGCGGGCGACGGGGCCTGCGTCCACAGCGCGGTGCCGGCGAGCAGGGCCAGGCACGCCAGACCACCCGTGCGCAGCAGAGCCCGCGCGGCGGGGTGCCTGTGGCTGCGGCCCGCGAGCACCAGCGCGGCACCGGCGAAGCCGACCAGCGCCAGCGCGCCGCGCCGGTCGACGTCCGACTCGACGGCGTGGAGCAGCAGGACGGAGGAGCCGGCCGCGACGACGGCCACGGCAGCGGTCGCCGCGGCCACCAGCCGGGCGCCGCGGGTGACGACGGCCTCGACCTCCGGCAGCGACGCGACGAGGCGGCCGCGCCGGCTGCGTGGCTGCTCGCGGGCGGACCACGCGGAGACCGCGAGCCGGTCGAGGTCGAGCAGCAGGTGGTCCGGGACGTCGACGGCGAGCCCGGGCACGATCCGGGCGGCCAGCACCGCCGCGATCAGCAGCACCGCCCACGCCACCTGCGGCGTCAGGCCGAGGTACGACGCCAGCAGCGGCACCACGAACACGGCCACCCCGGCGGCGAGCCACACCCGCAGCGCCTCCTCGGCCTCCGCGACGAGGGACCGGGCCAGCGCCGCCGTTGCCGCGGCCCCGAGTGCGGCCGAGCCGACCGCCAGCGGCAGCTGGGCCGAGACCGGCTGCAGGGCTGGGTCGAAGGCGACGACGAACGCGGCGGCACCCCCGAACGCCGGGGCGGTTGCGGCCCGCACGGACGCCGCGCGCAGACCCGGCAGCACGCCGAGGACGGCTGTCGCCACCAGCAGGACGAGGACCGTCGTCCGCACGGCGCCCGGCCCGGCGACCGCAGCCAGCCACCCCGCAAGGAGCGCACAGGCCGCGGATCCCCACCCGGCCGCCCAGGCGTGCGGCCACCCGGACCGTCCGGCGCCCGGGTCGGCCGCGGCTTCGGTGGCCGGTCCGTCGGGAGGCTCCGGGCGCCGGTCCCCGACGACGTCGAGGGCCACGAGGAGCGCGCCGGGCCCGACCCCCGCGGCGGCCAGCGGCGCGTCGGCCGGCAGCCGCGAACCGCCCGCGCCGTACAGCGTCGGGGGCGACCCCAGGCCCGTGTGGGCGGCGTACTCGTGGGCGACGTCGGCGAGTGTCGCGGCCGGTGGGACGACGAGGTCGAGGACGCCCGCGGGACCGTGGACGCTGACGGCGAGGCCGCCGGGTTGCCCGGCTTCTGGTCCCACAACATCCCCCTGGTGCTCGTGCTCGGCCGGTTTCCCGGCGGGCAGCAGGCTACTCCCGGCGGTGACGCGTCCGGTGCGTCTGCTCGGGCTCTCGCGTGCTCCCGGGCCGCGGCTTCACCACGGTATGTGGGCCAACCGTCACTTCCCCGGTGATGTGCACCAGGGGAGGTGCGGGCCGATCGACATCCCTTGGTGAAGCCGCGTCCCGCGCGCCCTCGCCCGCGCCTGGCCCCCCGCGGACGGGGCTGGCGACCCCCGGAAGGCCGCACCTATCATCGACGCGCCGGAGCACCGGCAGGCACGACAGGGGGACGGCTCAGGTGACCACGACGCTGCGCGGTGCCCGGCTCGAGGAGCCGGAGCTCCCGGACGGCCAGATCGTCCTCCAGCCGCCGCCCGAGATCGACCGCAGCGAGGGCGCGTCCGGCGTCCTGATGAACGCCATCCCGATGCTCGGCAGCATCGGCTCGATCGTGGTCATCGCGTCGATGGGCCAGTCCATGGGTGGCCGCGGCTTCCTCGCGGCCGGCATGTTCCTCTTCGCAACGCTGGGCTTCATCGCCGTGCAGCTCGACCGGCAGCGCAAGCAGCGGCACCAGCAGGTCACCGGCTCCCGCACGGAGTACCTCCGCTACCTCGCCAACGTCCGGCAGGTCGCGCGCGAGGCCGCCGACCAGCAGCGCCGCGCGCTGACCTGGCGCCACCCCGAGCCGACCGCACTGCCGGCGCTCGCGGAGGAGCGCTCCCGCCTGTGGGAGCGCAGCCAGGGCGACCCGCTGTTCCTCCACGCCCGGTACGGCGTGTGCGCGCAGCCGCTGTCGCTGGAGCTCGTGCCGCCGGAGAGCGCCCCCATCGACCAGGTCGACCCGGCGGCGGCGTCCGCGCTGCACCGGCTGCTGGTGGTCCACCGGGTGCAGCCCGACCTGCCCGCGACCATCGCCCTCCACGCCTTCGACCGGGTCGAGCTGTGCGGCCCCGACTCCTCCGCGCGGGCGCTGGCCCGGGCGCTCCTCTGCTCGGCGACCGCCTTCCACGGTCCCGACCAGGTCGTCGTCGCAGTGCTGGCCTCCCAGGAGAACCTCCACCACTGGGACTGGCTGAAGTGGCTGCCGCACGCCCACAGCACCCGGCTGTCCGACGCGGTCGGCCCGCTCCGGATGGTGACCACGTCGCTGGCCGACCTCGCCGCGATGCTGCCGGCGGACCTCTCCGAGCGGCCGCGCTTCGGGGCCGACGACCGGCCGGAGACGCCGCACGTGCTGCTCGTGACCGACGGCGTCCCGCTGCCGCCGGGCAACCACCTGGTGCCCGAGGACGGCCTGCACGGGGTGACGGTGCTGGACCTGCCGAGCCGCTGGGACGAGCTGGCCGACCCCACCCGGCTGCGCCTCGAGCTGATGAGCGGCCCCGCCCGCGACGGCCGGCAGCCGGTGCTGGCGCTGCGGCTGCGCGAGGAGCCCGTCCGCGCGATGGCCGACCAGTGCGACCTCGCGACCGCGGAGGCCTTCGCCCGCCGGCTGGCCCCGCTGCACGGCGTGGTCGCCGCGGCCGGCGACCGGGCCCCGGGCGAGGCCGGCGAGCCGGACCGCGACTTCACGGAGCTGCTCGGCCTCGGCGACGTGCACGCGTTCGAGCCGCGCGCCGCGTGGCGGCCACGGCCGGCGCGTGACCGGCTCCGGGTCCCGATCGGGGTCGGCGAGGGTGGCAGCCCGGTCCACCTCGACCTCAAGGAGTCGGCGCAGCAGGGCATGGGCCCGCACGGCCTCGTCGTCGGCGCCACCGGCTCCGGCAAGTCCGAGCTGCTGCGCACCCTCGTCCTCGGCCTCGCGATGACCCACTCCCCCGAGCAGCTCAACATGGTGCTCGTCGACTTCAAGGGCGGCGCCACCTTCGCCGGGATGTCGGAGATGCCGCACGTGTCGGCCGTCATCACCAACCTGGCCCAGGAGCTGATCCTCGTCGACCGGATGCAGGACGCCCTGTCCGGCGAGATGGTCCGCCGCCAGGAGCAGCTCCGCGCCGCCGGCAACCTCGCGTCGGTGCGCGACTACGACCGGCTGCGGGCCTCCGGCGAGGACCTGCCGCCGCTGCCGTCGCTGTTCATCGTGGTCGACGAGTTCTCCGAGCTGCTGTCGGCCAAGCCCGAGTTCATCGACCTGTTCGTGGCGATCGGCCGGCTCGGCCGCTCCCTCGGCCTGCACCTGCTGCTCGCGTCGCAGCGGCTCGAGGAGGGCCGGCTGCGCGGCCTCGAGTCGCACCTGTCCTACCGGATCGGCCTGCGCACCTTCAGCGCCGGGGAGTCGCGGTCCGTGCTCGGAGTCCCCGACGCCTACGAGCTGCCGTCCGTCCCCGGCCTGGGCTACCTGCGGCCCGAGCCGTCGACGCTGGTCCGGCTCAAGGCGGCGTACGTGTCCGGGCCGCCGCGCGCCCACGCGCCGGTACGCCGCGACGAGAGCGGCCACGTGCAGGGGATCCTGCCGTTCACCGTGGCCGAGGTGCACTCGCTCGAGCCGGTCGAGGAGCCGGCCGAGCCAGTCGCAACCGTCGGACCCACGGGTGGCGACGGGGAGGCGAGCCAGGAGTCGCTGCTGGACGTCGCGGTGCGCCGGATGGCCGGGCACGGCCCGGAGGCCCACCGGGTCTGGCTGCCGCCGCTGGACCACCCCGACACGCTCGACGGGCTGATGGGCGACCTGGTGACGGACCCCGAGCTGGGCCTGGTCTCCCCGCGCTGGCGGGCCGCGGGCGGCCGGGTGGTCCCGGTCGGCACCGTCGACCGGCCCCGCGAGCAGCGCCGCGACACCCTCACCGTCGACCTCGCCGGCGCCGGCGGCCACGTCGCCGTCGTGGGCGGCCCGCGCAGCGGCAAGAGCACGCTGCTGCGCACCCTCGTCACGGGGCTCGCGCTCACCACGTCCCCCGTCGAGACCCAGGTGTTCGTCCTCGACTTCGGCGGCGGCAGCTTCGCCCCGCTGGCCCGGCTCCCCCACGTCGCCGGCGTCGGCACCCGCGCCGAGCCCGACGTCGTACGCCGCATCGTCGCCGAGGTCGAGGGGGTCGTCGACCGGCGCGAGGCGTACTTCCGCGAGCAGGCCATCGACTCCGTGGACACCTACCGCGCACGCCGGGCGCGGGGGGAGGCCGACGACGGCTTCGGCGACGTCTTCCTCGTCGTCGACGGCTGGTCAACGCTGCGGGCCGACTTCGACGAGCTCGAGGCGACTCTGCAGCAGCTCGCCGCGCGCGCCCTCACCTTCGGGGTGCACGTCCTCGCCGGCGCCTCCCGCTGGGCGGACTTCCGGGCCGCGATGCGCGACCTCTTCGGGACCCGGCTCGAGCTGCGGCTCGGCGACCCGATGGACTCCGAGATCGACCGCCGGGTCTCCGCCCTCGTCCCCGCCGGCCGGCCGGGCCGCGGCCTGACCGCCACCCGCCACCACTTCCTCGGTGCGCTGCCCCGGCTCGACGGCGTCGCCGACGCCACGACCCTCGGCGACGGGGTCGACGACCTCGTGGCCCGGGTGGCCGACGCCTGGACCGGACCGACCGGCCCGAAGCTCCGGCTGCTGCCCGAGCGCATCGACCTGGCGCAGGTCCGCGGGCTCGCCGGCCGCAGGAGCAGCGACGTGCGCCGGCTGCTGCTCGGCGTGGAGGAGCGCGAGCTCGCCCCCGTCGGCCTCGACGTGGACGCCGAGCCGCACCTGCTCGTCCTCGGCGACGGCCAGTCGGGCAAGAGCTCGCTGCTGCGCGGCTACGCCCACGAGGTGATGCGGACCCGCACGCCGGCGGAGGCCCAGCTGGTCGTGGTCGACTACCGGCGCTCGCTGCTGGGCGAGGTCCCCGACGACCACCTGCTCCACTACCTGACCTCCGCCGCACAGGCCGAGCCGGTGCTCGCGGACCTGGCGTCGTACCTGAAGGGCCGGCTCCCGGGCCCGGACGTGACGCCCGAGCAGCTGCGCGACCGCTCGTGGTGGCAGGGCGCTGAGGTGTTCGTGCTCGTCGACGACTACGACCTGGTCGCCAATCAACAGGGGCAGCAGGGCTCCCCCGTGGCGCCGCTGCAGCCGCTGCTGGCCCAGGCCCGCGACGTCGGCCTGCACCTCGTGGTGGCCCGCCGGTCCGGTGGCGCGTCGCGCGCGCTCTACGAGCCGGTGCTCCAGTCGCTGCGCGACCTCGCCGCTCCCGGCCTGCTGCTCTCGGGCAGCCCGGACGAGGGGCCCCTGCTGGGCGGCCTGCGCCCGGCACCGGCGCCACCGGGCCGCGGCCGGCTGGTCACCCGGGACCGTGGCACGGAGGTCGTGCAGCTGGCCTGGCAGGAGCCGTCGCTCTGACGCCGGGACCCCCGCCCAGCCCCCCGGCCTGCGTCCCGGTCGGGCCTTCGGGGCCCGTCGTTATAGTCGGCACGTGATCTTCAAGCGTGTCGGTGAGGGGCGTCCCTACCCCGACCACGGCCTCACCTCCTCGGCGTGGGCGGCCGTGCCGCCCCGCCAGGTGCGGCTCGACGAGCTGGTCACGACCAAGGACACGCTGCAGCTCGCCACGCTCCTCGACGAGGACTCCACCTTCTACGGCGACCTGTTCGCCCACGTCGTCGAGTGGCGCGGCGAGTACTACCTCGAGGACGGTCTGCACCGCGCGCTCCGGGCCGCGCTGCAGCAGCGCAACGTCCTGCACGCGCGGGTGCACCCGGTGGCGGGCTGATGCAGCAGGCCGCCAAGTCCACGATGGTCCTCGCCGGCCTCGGGCTCGTGCTGGTCGCCGCCGCGATCTGGGGCTGGACCGCCGCGACCGAGCCGTTCCCCGGCCGCACCGAGCTGCCGGCCTGCGTCGACCGGCCGATCGCGCAGGGCGAGAAGGTCTTCGCCGACCAGGTCACCGTCAGCGTCTACAACGCCAGCGACCGCAACGGCCTGGCCTCGCGGACGATGACCCTGTTCACCGACGCCGGCTTCGGCGAGGGCGACACGGGCAACGCGCCCCGCAGCGCCGACGTGAAGATGGCCACGATCTGGACCGAGGACCCCGGCAACCCGGCCGTCAAGCTCGTCCAGAGCCGGCTCGGCAAGAAGCGGACCGTCATCGAGGAGCGGGAGGGCCTCGGCGTCGGGGTCACCGTGCTCGTCGGCGACGGCTTCAAGGACCTGGTGAAGGGCCGACGCGCGGTCAAGGCGACCGAGGACACCGAGGTCTGCTCGCCCCAGGTCGACTGACCGCCGTCCACGCAGCCGGGGCGTTCAGCGCTCGGCTGGGCCGCCGAGCCAGCGGCCCAGCCGACCGCCGTTGGAGACCTGCCGCAGCCGCTGCTCGGTCTCCTCGCGGATCCGGCGCGGCGTCACCACGAGCAGGTCGTCGCCGTGGCGCAGGGTGGTGCGCGGCTCCGGAACGATGATCTGGCCGTCGCGGATGACCAGCGAGACCGAGGCGCCGACCGGGAGCCGCAGCTCCCCCACCTCGACCCCGTGCATCTTCGAGACGGGGCTGATCGTGATCTGCAGCAGGTCGGCCGCGATCCGCTCGAGCGGCGCCGCCTCGACGTCCAGCCCCCGCGGCTCCGACCGCCGGGCGACCCGCAGCCGGCGGGCGACCGCCGGCAGGGTCGGCCCGGTGAGCACCGTGTAGATGACCACCATGACGAAGACCAGGTCGAAGAGCTGGTCCGACGCTGCGACGCCCTCCGCGAGAGGGATGGTGGTGAGGACGATCGGCACGGCGCCGCGCAGCCCCGCCCACGACACGAAGGCGAGCTCGCGCACCGGCATCGGCTTGACCACGGCGCTCACCACGACCGACAGCGGACGCGCCACGAAGGTCAGGATGAGGCCGGCGCCGACCGCGAGGCCCACGGTGTTCAGGTCGATCCGGCCGGGCGAGAGCAGCAGCCCCAGCATCACGAACAGCCCGATCTGCGCCAGCCAGGCGACTCCCTCGGCGAACGACCGGGTGGCGGCGCGGTGCGGCAGCTCGCTGTTGCCGAGCACCAGCGCAGCCACGTAGACCGCGGCGAAGCCCGAGCCGTGCGCGGCGTTCGAGGCGCCGTACGCGAGGAAGGCGATGGTGAGCACGGCCAGCGGGTAGAGGCCCGAGGACGGCAGCGCCGCCCGGCGCATCACCCAGGCGCCGCCGAAGCCGCAGCCGAGCCCGAAGGCGACGCCGACGACGAGCTCGAGGACGACGATGCCGGCGGTCTGCAGCACGCCGAACTCGCTGACCGCACCCGTGGAGATCAGCGTGACCAGAACGACGGTGGGCGCGTCGTTGAGGCCGGACTCCGCCTCGAGCGTGCCGGTCAGCCGCTTGGGCAGCGGTACGACGCGCAGCACCGAGAACACTGCCGCGGCATCGGTCGGCGAGCAGACCGCCCCCAGCAGCACCGCGAGCTCCCAGGGCAGGCCGAGCAGGTAGTGGCCGCCGAGGGCGACGACCGTGATCGAGACGGCGACGCCGATGGTGGCGAGCGAGGCGCCGAGCCGCATCGACGAGCGGACCTCGCCCCAGTTGGTGGTGAGACCGCCCTCGGCGAGGATCACCGCCAGCGCGCCGAACCCCAGCGCGTGGGCGAGCTGGGCGTCCTCGAAGCCGATGCCGACCCCGGCCTCGCCGAGCGCCACGCCCATCATGAGGTAGAACAGCAGGCTGGGGAGGCCGGCGCGGCTCGAGACCCGCACCGCGAGGATGGCCAGCAAGGTCACCACCGACCCCATCAGCACGAAGCTGTCGAGCTGGTGGACGTCGAAGGTCACAGTCACCTCAGGGGCAGCGGCCGGCCGGGCTCTGTGATCCTAGCGATGACCGGCCGCCTCACCCCGTCGTCCGACGCCCTCCGGACGCGTCGGACCCGGTTGGGTCAGGACGGGGTCACGACAGCGTGGGCGGCATCGGCTCGTACTCCGGGAGGTCCCCCGGGGCGGGGAGGCCGGCGACGAGGTCGCGGGCGACGAAGCCGTTGCGGATCCGCTGCGGGTGGTCGCCGACCGCCCGCTCGTCGACGATCCGGCCGGTCCGGTAGGAGATCTTCGCGATCTTGTCGGTGCCGCTCCAGGAGATGTAGCAGTGCCGACCGGTGCGGGACCGGGTCACCCAGTAGGGCTTGCCGTCGGGCTCCTTCAGCAGCGGCCCGTGCTCCAGGCTGCGGCGGTCGACCACGGTGGCGTAGTCGGACATGGTGCCGGCGACGCAGATCTTGTTGCCGCGCTTGTTCATCGCGATGCCGTGGTGGGCCGAGTCGAGGAGGTACTGCTCGCGCGGCGTGTCCGGGACGAGGTTGGGCAGCTTCTTGACGCGGCCGATCTCGCCGGTGGCCAGGTCCATCTCCAGGAAGCCGTGGAAGAACGACACCTGGAAGTAGACGTAGGACTCGTCGGGGCCGAGCGTCATCGGCCGGACCGCGGTGCTCTTGCCCTCGAGCCCGCGCTCGTCGAGCGCCTTGCGCAGGTCGTAGCGGCGCAGCACCTCGTAGGTGTCGGCGTCGACGACCTGGAGCACCCGCTCACCCTTGGCGGGGTCCATCCGGTCCTGGTCGGTGGGCGTGTACACGTAGCCGATGCTGGCGTGGATGATCTTGCGCCCGCCGTCGATGAAGGTGTTCTCGTGGGGCGAGCCTCCTGAGGGGAAGCTGCCGAGCTCCTCGCCGTCGCGGACCCGCAGCACGTGGACGAGGTTGGCCGTCGAGGCGCTGACCACGACCTTCGCGCCGTCGGGCGAGATCGCCATGTGGTCCGAGCGCTGCCCGGCCACCGGGAACCGCCACACGACCTCGCCGGTCTCGAGGCTGATCGCCACGACGTCGGCGTACGACGGCCGCGAGGCGATCAGCAGCCGGCCGTCGTTGGAGGTGAACATGTCGTCGACGAGCTGGTCGTTGCCCTCGCCGATGGCCTCGCGGATCGCGAGGTAGTAGGCGAGCCGCTCCGGGTTGGCCGCGATCTCGGCCATCCGCTGCTCCTGGTCGGGGATCATGTTGATCCGGCCGAGCCGCTTCAGGGAGCCGGGCGCGAGGACGTCGACCGTGCCCTCCCAGTTGTTGCCCACGAAGACGGCGTTCCGGACGTCGCCGACCGGCGTCTGGTCGGTGCCGCTCGCGGCGGCCGGCCCGTGGCCGGCTAGGCCCAGCGCCCCGGCGAGCAGGCCGGCGGCGAGCCGGAGCGGTCCGGTGGGGCGCATGGGTTCCTCCTGGGTCGACGTCCGGCCGTCGGGGTACGCCGGGTGCGGGGCACGGCCTCGGACGGGCAACGAGGCCGCGACGGCAGGGGTTACGCCAGGCGGCTGGCCTCAGTTGTGCGCATCCGCAGGTCACAGACGGCAAGGGGCCTGCCGTTGCGCACACGGTTCACACGAATCCCCGGCTATCCGGGGATCGCGACGGACGGGGCGGCTCAGACCAGGTCGTGGACCAGCTCGGCGAGCTGGGCGAGGTTGCGGCACTCCCGCATCGGCACCACCTCGCCGTAGGTGCGCGCGGCGGAGTCGCCGGTGTCCCAGTGACGGGGGTGCTCGGGGTTGAGCCACCAGGCGTGCCTCGCCGCGCCCGCGAGCTCGGCGAGCACGTCGACCCGCAGGTCGCTGTAGTTGGAGCGCGCGTCCCCGAGCACGAGCAGCGAGGTGCGCGGCCCGACCGCGTCGGGGTGCTGCTCGGCGAAGCGGGCGAACGCCCGGCCGTAGTTGGTCCGGCCGAACCGGGCCGCGTGGGCGGCGCTGGCCGCGAGGTCGGCCATCACGTCGACCACGTCGGCGCCCGGCCGGAAGTGGTGGGTCACCTCGTGCACGTCGTCGACGAACGTGAAGGCCCGGACCCGGGTGAACTGCTCGCGCAGGGCGAAGACCAGCAGCAGCGTGAACTGCGCGAAGCTCGCCACCGACCCGCTGACGTCGCACAGCACCACCAGGTCGGTGCGGTGCGGCCGCTTCGGCCGGTGCCGGGTGGTGAGCGGCACCCCGCCGGTGGAGAGCGAGGCCCGCACGGTGCGGCGTACGTCGAGCCGGCCGCCGCGCCGCGCGTGCTGCTCGCGGGTGAGCCGGGTCGCGAGCCGCCGGGCGAGCGGGTAGATCTGGCGCCGCATCTCCTCGAGGTCGGCCCGGCGGGCGGCCATGAAGTCGAGCCGGTCGAT
Source organism: Nocardioides sp. GCM10027114 (assembly GCF_042659625.1). Taxonomy (NCBI): domain Bacteria; kingdom Bacillati; phylum Actinomycetota; class Actinomycetes; order Propionibacteriales; family Nocardioidaceae; genus Nocardioides; species Nocardioides sp. GCM10027114. Next base: position 184,640 of record NZ_JBHSSS010000003.1, on the reverse strand, counting down.
GCTGGGCCGCACCGCCACCTGGGCGACGTGCTCGGGACCCTTCTCCTCGGCGATCCGGCGCCGGGCGTCAGCCTCGACGAGCCCGACGAAGCCGCCCACGCGGCGGCCGGCGACGCGCTCGGCGTCCTCGTCGGTCATGCCGCCGGCGAGCAGGCCGGCGACGATCTGCTCGGTGAGCTCGGCCGGCGAGACCCGCTGCAGCGTGGTGTACGCCGACCACGACGACAGGCCCGGCCCGCGTCCGGGCATCGCGCCGAACCGGCCCACCGCCTCGGCCGCCAGCCGCTGCAGCTCCGCGTCGTCGCCCCCGGTCAGCGCGGCGGCGAGGTCGTCGCGGAAGGCAGTGAGGGCCGCGCCGTTGTCGCGCACGGCTGCGTCCCCGCCGCCCTCCCGGTCGTCCTCGTCGGTGCCGTCCGTCCCCGCGACGCCGTCGCCGACCATCCGCGGGAACCACAGGTCGAACAGCGCGTCGAACGTCGGACGCTGCGCCTGCCGCTTCACCAGCGTGGCGGCGTACGCCGCCCGGACCGTGGCGCGGTCGTGCCACGGCACGGCCTGCAGCGCCGCGACCGCGTCGAGGTCCTCGGCCAGCGAGACGGGCATCCCGGCGGCGCGCAGCGCCTCCAGGAAGCCGATGTGGCGGCCGACCAGACCGCCCCGCGCGTCGGCCGTCATGGCCGCAGCCGCAGCTCCCGGACCGCGCGGTCCTGGTCGGAGAGGTGCTTGAGGACGACACCGAGGGTGTCGGCGACGGCCTTCTCCTCGAGCTCGTCGATCTGCAGCGCGACGAGGGTCCGGGCCCAGTCGACGGACTCCGCGATCGACGGCGCCTTCTTCAGCTCGAGCTCCCGCAGCCGCGCCACCGTGGCGACCAGCTGCCGGGCGACCCGGTCCTCGAGCTCGGGGACCTGGGAGGTGACGATCTCCCGCTCCCGCTCGGCGTCGGGGTAGTCGAGGTGGAGGTAGAGGCAGCGCCGCTTGACCGCCTCCGACAGCTCCCGGCTCGCGTTGGAGGTGAGCACGACGTACGGGCGGCGTACGGCGGTGACGGTGCCGAGCTCGGGGATGGTGACCTGGAAGTCGGAGAGCACCTCGAGCAGCAGGCCCTCGACCTCGACGTCGGTCTTGTCGACCTCGTCGATGAGCAGCACGGTCGGCTCCTCGCGCCGGATCGCCGTGAGCAGCGGCCGGGTCAGCAGGAACTCGTCGGTGAAGATGTCGTCGTGGGTCTCCTCCCACGACTGCTCGCGGCCGGCCTGGATCCGCAGCAGCTGCTTCTTGTAGTTCCACTCGTAGAGCGCCCGCGCCTCGTCGAGCCCCTCGTAGCACTGCAGCCGGACCAGGTCGGCGCCCGTCGCCCGGGAGACGGCCTTGGCGAGCTCGGTCTTGCCGACACCGGCCGGACCCTCCACGAGCAGCGGCTTGCCCAGCGCGCCGGCGAGGTAGGCGGTCGTCGCGGTCGCGGCGTCGGCCAGGTAACCGGCCTCGTGGAGTCGATGCGCCGCGTCGTCGGGCGACTGGAAGAAACCCATGCGCGCCATCCTCGCCTACTCGGCGACGATGGGCCGGTGACCCTCGCCACGCTGGAGCAGTACTACGACGCCGCCCCCCGCCAGTTCGCGAGCGTCGTCGAGGTCGGGCCCTTCACCGTGTTCGTCGGCCCGCCCGGCGGCTGGACCTTCTACGCCCGGCCGCGGCTCGGCGGCTCGGGCCCGTTCGACGCGGCCGCGGTGGCGGACCTGGTGGCCCGGATGCGGGACCTCGGCGTGCCCGAGACGGTCGAGTGGGTGCACGACGTGACCCCCGACCTGCTGCCGGCCGTCCTGGCCGAGGGCTCGCTGGACCGGGTCGAGGAGCTGCCGCTGATGGTGCTCCGTGAACCGGTCGCCCCGCTCGCGCCCGAGGGCGTGACGGTCCGGATGCTCGGACCCCACGACGAGGCGCTGCTCGGGCCTGCGAACGGCGTCTCGCAGCTGGCGTTCGGTCCGTCCCGGGAGCCGGCGGCCGGCCCGGCGGAACGGGACGCCAGCGGGGCGCAGGCCTCGGACGCGGCCCGGGCGCTGCTGCGGGCGGGGCGCGCACGGATCGCGGTGGCCGAGCACCCCGAGCACGGCGTCCTGGCCACCGGACGCCACCTCCCCCACGGCGGCGTCAGCGAGGTCGCCGGGGTCGCGACGCTGCCGGCGATGCGGGGTCGCGGCCTCGCCTCGGCCGTCACCGCGGTGCTGCTGGAGGACGCCGTCCGGTCCGGTGTCGGCACGGTCTTCCTCACGGCCGCCTCGGACGCCGTCGCGCGGCTCTACCACCGGCTCGGGTTCCGGCGGGTCGGCACCGGGTACGCCGCGGCACGCAGTGCGACCTGCTGACCCGCGCCCGGCCGCCGATCTGGACCGCCGTCCGGAGCGGCCGTGACCGACCGCAGACCGCGTCGTTGGAGGTCTGACCGCCTCGTCCACGGGGTGGCGTGAACGGGGAGGCGCCATGTCGGAAGCGCACCACCCACGTCCGCTCGTGTCCCGCTGCCTGAGGGCAGTCGCCGTGTCGGTGGCAGCGACCCTGGGCGTCGGCCTCGTGATGGTCGCCAACGCCGGAGGCGCCGAGCCGGCGCTCGAGCCGTCGCCGCCCCCCTCGACCGTCGGCCAGGAGGCGTCGCCGGAGACCCGGCTCATCCAGCGCTACGACTGCTCCGTCACCGGTTTCGGCGACGGCCGCACCCCCCAGTCCGCCATCGTCCGCACCCCCGCCGGCGAGCTCCGGGTCACGAGCTTCGAGGAGGGCTGGCGGGTCCACACCGGCGACGGCCCACGCCAGCTCCTGGCCGTCTGCCTCCACCCCCATCGCTGACGCACCCGGTGGTCGAGGTGCGAGGCCGGTCACGGCCGAGCCTCGAGACCCCCGCACCGGAGCAGGGCCCTACTCGGCGGCAGCCGCCCCGTGCCGCCCCGCCCCGCCCGCGAACCGCGCGGCCCCCTCGGCGGCGCCCGCGGCCAGCGACCGCAGCCCCAGCTCGAGCTCGTGCGCCATCGCCTCGTCCTCGGTGAGCCCGTGCTGGTCGAGCAGCGACGCCCGGTCGTTGCGGAGGCAGGCCTGCGGCAGCGCGGCGATCTCCCGGGCCAGCTCCTCCGCCGCGGCCCGCGCGGTGCCCGCCGCCACCACCCGGTTCACCAGCCCGATCCGCTCGGCCTCGGCGGCGTCGACGGAACGCCCGGTGAGCACCAGGTCCATCGCCCGGCTCGTCCCGATCAGCCGCGGCAGCCGTACCGTCCCACCGTCGATCAGCGGCACGCCCCAGCGCCGGCAGAACACCCCGAGCGCGGCGTCCTCGGCCGCCACCCGCAGGTCGCACCACAGCGCCAGCTCGAGGCCGCCCGCGACGGCGTACCCCTCGATCGCGGCGACCACCGGCTTCGACAGCCTCATCCGGGTCGGCCCCATCGGCCCGTCGCCGCCGGGCTCGACCCGGTTGTCCATCGCCTTGAGGTCCGCACCCGCGCAGAAGGTGCCGCCGGCGCCGTGCAGCACCGCGACGCGCGCGCCGTCGTCGGCCTCGAACGCCCGGAAGGCATCGCTGAGCGCCTCCGCCGTGGCCCGGTCGACCGCGTTGCGCGCCTCCGGCCGGTCCAGCACCACCGTCGTGACGACGCCGTCGCGTTCCACGTGGACGCCCATGCCGGCCACCCTAGGGCTCGGCCACGGCCACGATCGGCAGACTGGGCGCATGACGATCGGGAAGTCGCTCGTGCTGTTCGCCGTGGCCGCGCTGTTCGAGATCGGCGGCGCCTGGCTGGTGTGGCAGGGCGTGCGCGAGCACCGCGGCCTGCTCTGGATCGGCGCCGGCGTGATCGCGCTCGGCCTCTACGGCTTCGCCGCCACCCTCCAGCCGGAGGCGCACTTCGGCCGCATCCTCGCGGCGTACGGCGGCGTCTTCGTCGCCGGCTCGCTCGCGTGGGGCGTGGTCGTCGACGGCTTCCGTCCGGACCGGTACGACGTGATCGGCGCACTCGTCTGCCTCGTCGGCGTCGCCGTGATCATGTACTCCCCGCGCGCCGCCTGACCGCGACCTCCGCGCCCGACCTGTGCGGTGGATCCGGCGTGCCTGGTACGCCGGATCCACCGCACAGACCGCAAATGCACGAGAGCCCCGGACCGGAGTCCGGGGCTCTCGCAGCTGGCGGGCTGGAGACGAAAGTGTGTTCGCGCAGGTCAGGAGCGGGTTCTGGGGGCCCGGAAATCCTGTTTCCCCGCGCCGATCGAGGAGTTTCCCCGCGCCCCGCTGCGCTCAGATCGCATGCCTTGCCAAGGACACAGGGTGCCATCAACTACCTAGAGGAGACTTTCTAGCGAGAAATCTGCCGGGGCGGCGTCATCCGTCGAAGGAAACTCGACGATAGTGCCGTCCTCCGCGAGGAAGAACACGCTGTGCCCGCCCGAATATCCGAGCGGAATGAACCTGCCAGCGAGCAAGTCCGGGGCCTCAGACTGAGGATCGTCGGGCAGGATGTCCAGCACCTCCACGAAGTCCACGACCAGGTAGTCCCTCCTCCGGAGCCGGAACTTGCTGCCATGCAAGCGCGCGACGGTGGCGCGAGCGCCGGGCCAGAGTTCATACCCCTGGCGACGAAGCAACTCAACGATGTACTCGATCTCGACTGGGTCTGATGGTGTTCGTTCCGAGGCGCTCCGAAGACCCCGCCTGTTCATGCCGCGCACGCTCTACCTTCCCCTCTGGTTCGGAACCCACGATTCGCAATTTGGGCAGTACGAAGCGGGTTTCGACTTCTTGCCTACCCAAGAGGCACTAACAATCAGGTCATCCAGCCTCGCTCCATCCGCGATGGCCCTCGAACAGGCGGCGGCCTCGGCGCAGTTGCGGGCGCTGTTCTTGTTGTGGTTGTTCAGGCTTCGTATCGGCAGCCGGGCACGAAGCCTCCATGGCATCCTCAACCCCGCATGGGTGACTTGACCGTTGAGACCCGGGTAGACAGCACCCCTGACGGGATCGAACGCAATCGCGGCCACCCGAGGTTTGCGACCGGACACCCGTGTCCCACCGGCATAGGCAGCCTGAGCGTAGTCATCGGACATGCCTTGAACGAACGCGCGAAGCGCGTCGTCAGCACTGCGAGCAGTGGCTTCCGCGCCCTTGGCAGCGCCACCGAACGGCACGAAGAAGGTCGCGAGCGTCGCTGCGTAGCCTCCGCCGAGGCTTTCGGCGGAGCAGGGGTCTCCCCAGCCAGCGGAGCCGGGGAGCAGGCCAAGCATCTTCGCGGGGCTGGCGAAGGTGCCGAACTGGTAGAGGCCGTCGACGTAGCCGCTCCATACGTCGCTCACCTGTGAGGCGGTGATCGAGGTGAAGGAGTCCCGGTAGCCGGAGATTCCGGGTGCGGTCTGGTACTGCCATTCGAGGGCGAGGCGCGCCTTGGCTGCTTCGGCGGTCACCTGTGCACCGGCGAACTGGTAGCCGACCTCTCGCTTAATGTCGGCCCAGCCCCAGAGGCCGCTCGGGTCGGTGTAGAGGAGGGGGTTGTTGTTGGCGTAGGCGTAGAGGCTGGTGCCGGGGACGGCGTCGAGGGTTCCGCCGAGGGGGTCGGTGGCGGTGAAGCGCCCGAGAGCGGGGTCGTATTGGCGGGCGCGGAGGTTGTAGAGCCCGGTGGTGGGGTCGAGGTACTCGCCGGTGTACCGGTACGGCTGGTGGGCGGGTGCTCCGGCCGCGTCGGGTGCGGGTGGTCCGCGCTGTTCGCCGTAGGGCGTGTAGTCGTAGGAGAGGGCGCGTTCGCCGGTGGTGTCGGTGACCTCGGTGACCGAGCCGAGGTGGTCGGTCAGGTAGTACCAGTCGGCGGGCGTGCTGGTGCCGTCGTCGGCGCGCATGCTGTTGGGCGTGCCGTCGGGGTTGTACGTGTAGGTGTGCTGGGTGGTGTCGGTGGTGTCGGTGGTTTCGCTGGCGAGCATCGGGAGCGGGTTGTTGGCGTCCCACGCGTAGCGGGTGGTTCGTCCGCCGGTGGTGGCGGTGGCCCGGTTCCCGTTGCCGTCGTACTCGTACTCGGTGGTGACGGTGCCCGTGGAGGGCGCGGCGGCGGGGCTGGTGACGCTGGTGGTGCGTCCGGCGAGGTCGTAGGTGTAGGTGCGGGTGCCGTCGGCGGTGAGGTTGCCGTCGGCGTCGTAGGTGTAGGCGTTGTTGACCGGGCCGGTGCCTTGCTGGGAGGTCACCATGCGTCCGGTGTTGTCGTAGGTGAAGGTCGTGGTGACCCCATTGGCGACGTGCCTGGTGCGGTTACCGGCCGGGTCGTACTCGTACCGGGTGGGCACCGTGTTCGTGCCCGTGCAGGGTGCTGCGGTGACGCACTCGTGGGTGACCCGGTCGGCGTTGTCGTAGAGCCACTGGCGGGTCGTGGTGGTGCCGTTGCGGGTGATGTCGAGACGGGTCGGGTTCCCGGCGAGGTCGTAGGTGTAGTCGCGGGTGGCGAGTGTCCCGGTCGGGGTCTGGTGGGTCAGTTTGGTGACCTGTCCGAGGGGGTCGCGGGTGTACTGCTTCGCGGTTCCGTTGGGGAGGTTCAGACTGGCGAGGAGCCCGTCGGCGTCGTAGGTGTAGGTGGTGGGGGTGCTGGTTCCCCGGGTCATGGTGACGGGCAGGTTGTCGCCGTTGTAGGTGGTGGCGAGGGTGCCTGCCGGGCCGTTGACGGTGGTGAGGTTGCCGACCTTGTCGTAGCCGTAGGTGAACGCGGTGGCGGCGGTGGTGACGCCGGTGAGCCGGTCCAGGGTGTCGTAGGCGTAGGTGGTGGTGCCGGTGCCGTCGGTCATGGTGGTGCGGCGGCTGGCGGGGTCGTACTCGTAGGCCACGTCGGGGGTGGTGTCGGAGTAGTCGACGTTGAGGAGCCGTCCGAGGGGGTCGTAGTCGTACGTGGTGGTGCCGCGCGGCCCCTCGACGGAAGCGAGGTCTCCGGAGGGCGTGTACTGGTAGGTGGTGACCTTGTTCTTCGGGTCGGTGACCGTCGCGATGCGGCCTGCCGCGTCGTAGGCGTACGTGAGGGTGCCGCCGAGCGGGTTGGCCTTGGTGACGACGTTGCCTTCGGCGTCGTAGGTGTAGGTGAGGGCACCTGCGCCGTACCGGACCGTGCGGGTGAGGCGGCTCAGCGTGTCGTAGGTGTTCTCGGTCTTGCGGCCCAGCGGGGTCGTGATGAAGGTGTTCCGACCGGCCTGGTCGTAGGTGTAGGCGGTGACCGCTCCGCGCGGGTCGGTGACGGCGGTGAGGTTGCCGTCAAGGTCGTAGGTGTACCGGGTCCGATAGGTGTCGGGGTTGGCTCCCTGTTCGTTGCCGCGCGGGGTCACGGTGGAGGCGACCCGCCCGTCCGGGGTGTAGGACCAGGTGGTCGTGCGGCCCATGTGGGTGGTCTCGGAGGTCCGGTTCGAGGCGAGGTCGTAGCCGTAGGTGGTGGTGTGGCCCTTGGCGTCGGTGGTGGAGACCTGCCGGTTCGCCTTGTCGTAGGTGAAGGTGGTCTCATTGCCGTCGGCGTCGACGAGCGAGGTCAGGTTGCCGTTGGCGTCGTAGCCGTACTCGGTGACCGCGCCGACCGGGTTCGTCACGCTGGCGATGCGACCGTCGGGGTCGTAGGCGGTGCGGGTGACGATCGGGTCGCCGCCGTTCGGGTTGGGCACTCGCACGCTGGTGGTGCGCCCGGCCGCGTCGTACCCGAACGTGGTCGTGTACGCGTCACGCACCGGTTCGGTGGCGGACGGGGCGTTGCCCTGCGGGCGGGTCACCGACGCGACCTCGCCATACGCGTTGTACGTGTACGTGGTGCGTGCCCCGGTCGGGTCGGTCACCGATGCGATGAGCCCGGTGGGGTCGTAGTCGTAGGTGGTGGTCTTTCCGAGCCGGTTCGTGTACGAGGTGAGCCGGTGGGCCTTGTCGTAGGTGAAGGACTCGGCCTTGAACTCCGCGTTCTCCCGCTTGGTGACGTTGCCTGCCTTGTCGTAGGTCAACGTGAGCGCGGTCCCCAGGTGCGGGCGGGACACCGTCCACAGCCGACCGCTCGACCAGTACGTGTACGTGGTCGTGAACCATGCCGGGTCCGCTCCCGCCGCGTTGCCGCGCGGGTCGGTGACCGACTTGAGGAGCCCCTCGGGGGTGTAGGTGCGGGTCTCGGTCGCCCCGCCCGGCGAGACCGTCTTGATGAGACGCCCCGCCGTGTCGTAGGTGAGGGCCGTGGTGTTGCCGCGCTCATCGGTGATCGCGGTGATGTCGCCGGGGTGTGCCGGGTCACCGTAGGTGTAGGAGCGGGTCGCTTCCTGGTCGGCGTTCAACGGCACCGTGCTGGACTCCAGCCGCCCCAGCGTGTCGTAGACGTTGGTTGCGGTGACGCCCTTCGGGGACGTCACCGTCTTCACGTCACCGAACGCGTTGTAGGTCCACTTCGTGACCGCACCCGTCGGCGAGGTGACGCTGAGCCGGTCACCACGGCTGTTGTAGGAAATGAAGGTCGTCCGACCGAGCGGGTCGGTGACGGCGACCGGCTGCCCGGTCGGCCCGTTCTGGTAGGTCCACGTGCGCGGAGCCGACCCCTCCGGGTCCTGCACCTTCTGCGCCAGCCACCCGTTGTCGTAGACGTACCGGGTGGCCCGCCCAGCCTGGTCCGTCACCGTCGTCGACGTCGTCCCCGCCGCCCCGGCAGCGGAGTCGTAGGCGAAGCGGGTCTCGCCGCCCACCGGATCCTTCTGAACCACGACGCGTCCGCTGGCGTCGTAGACGTTGGTGGTGGTCGAGGTCGGGGAGAGGTTGGGGCCGGTGAGGGTCTCCAACTGGTGGCCGCTGGTGTACGTGTACTTCCAGCCCTTGCCCGCCTGATCGGTGGCGCTGAGCATGCGCCCCTGCGCGTCGTAGGCGTAGCGCACCGACAGGTTGCCCGGCCCCTTGACCGCGTCGACGCGGCCACTCGACTGGTAGGTGAGGGTCAGCGTTCCAGCGCCCCCAACGATGGAGGTGACACGCTCGGGGTTCGCGGCATCCGCGCGCACCAGGTCGACGCCTTCGCCGTGACGGTCAGCAATGCGCGTCAGCCGACCCGCCGGGCCGAACCGGAACTCGGTGCCGTCGCGGCGGGTGAAGACCCAGCCCCCGGTCTCCGTCTTTGCGAGGGTGGCGGTGAGGTTCGATTCCGACGGCAACGGCTGCCCGTCCGGGCCGACGACGTAAACCGCAGACGACCCGTTCTCCTGCAACACCCGCACCACGCCATCAGCGGCCGCGGCACTGTCGTCGACACGCATGTCCAGCATCGACGTCCACCCGCGACCCAGCAGACCATCGGCGGTGCGTGACGACGAGTACGACCGCGACCATGTCAGCGGGAACCGGCCCGGCACCACGATGTCGGTCTCGTTGAGCCAGAACTCGCCGGTGACCGTGTTCACCGGGTCCGCACAGTGGCACTGCGGATTGTTCGCCGACGGATTCCCGCCACCCGACGAGGACGCCGGGTCAAACCCGATGCGCCCCGTGTCCGCCGAGAAGCCGAGCGAGTCGGCCTGCACGTCGTCGCCGTAGTAGCGCGCGACCGTGGCGTAGAAGTCGCCTCCAGACTCGCTGACGGTTGCCGTGCACGTGTTGGTGCTGCCGCCCGCCTGGCACCAGGTCAGACGGCTCCCGGTCGTCTGGTCGTAGATGTGGATGTACCAGGGCCAGGCGAGGTTCTGGTTGGCGGTGGCCGTGACCGTCGCGCCACTCCGAGCCAGCGACAGATACCAGCGTTCGCGCTTCGCCGCCACGGTGTTGCTGGTCGCCTGAACGTCGTCGCCGTAGTAGGCGGCCACCTGAGCGATGTAGGTGTGGGGGCCGTCGCTGTCGAACCGGGTGGAGACCGTACAGGTGTTGATGCTGCCGCCCGCCTGGCATGAGGTCAGACGGCTCCCGGTCGTCTGGTCGTAGATGTGGATGTAGTACGGCCAGGCGAGGTTCTGGTTGGCGGTGGCCGTAAGCGTGACCTGCTCGCCCGTCGCGAACACCGTCTTGTCGCTCGTGAGGCCAACGCTCCATGCGGCGCGAGCCGACGACACCTCGTTGCTGACCGCCTGAATGTCGTCGCCGTAGTAGGCCGCCACGGTGGCGATGTAGGTGTGAGGGCCACCGCTGTCGAACCGGGTCGAGGCCGTGCATGTGTTGGTGCTGCCGCCCACCTGGCACGAGGTCAGACGGCTCCCGGTCGTCTGGTCGTAGATGTGGATGTAGTACGGCCAGGCGAGGTTCTGGTTGGCGGTCGCGGTGAGCGTGAACTGCTCGCCCGTCGCGAACACCGTCCGGTCGATGTCAAGCGTGAGCGACCACGCAGCCCGCTCAGCGGAGACGGTGTTGCTGGTCGCCTGAATGTCGTCGCCGTAGTAGGCCGCCACGGTGGCGTAGTAGGTGTGAGGGCCACCGTTGTCGAAGCGGGTCGAGACCGTGCACGTGTTGATGCCCTCGCCCGGCTGGCACGAGGATAGGCGGCTGCCGGTCGTCTGGTCGTAGATGTGGATGTAGTAGGGCCACGCGAGAGCCTGATTGGTTGTCGCAGTGAGGGTCACCTGCTCGCCCGTCGCAAACACCGTCTTGTCGATCGTCAGCCCCACCGACCACGCACTCGGCTCCTCCGCGCTGTACATGGACGCTGCCTGCGCGACGGCCTGAGCGGGGACGGAAAGCCCACCGGCGCACAGCGCCACCGCCAGTACGGCGATCAGGGCGCGAAGGGCGAACGACCAGCGAGAGGTGAGGAACATGCGACCGCTTTCAAGTTACGTGCAGACGTCCGCCTCGGCCCGGGACGGGGGAGGCGCGGCGCAACGCTAGGTCGCAAGCCAGACAGGACCTGTGACGTTCTTGGACGCCGCCTAAGGAACTCGAATTGGCAGACGTGAGCAGGTAGGACTGGCAGGCGGTTTAGCGATCGCACAGAGCGTTGGCGTAGTCCAATTCATTGGAGTACCCGGGGAAAGCGCTGGGGTTCGCTTCGTACCGGGCGTACGCATCCTCAAGGCATCGCACTTCCTCTTGCACCATCCGGTCAGTCTCGTCACTCGGCTGATACTCGCTCGGGTAATCACGTGACGGGTCAACGCTGTCGTCTTCGCCACCGAACACCGACCCGAGGACTGCCATGATGATGAAGATGAGGAACACCACCATGCAGCCCTGCCCCTTGGGCGGCGCTGCAGGAGAGTTCAGATTCGCTGTCATGTGGTCCGTATCGGACGTGGTGTGGGGTTGCTGGACGCTCCCACTGACATCCTCTGACCGGAGCAGCCGGTCCATCGCGTGGGTCGGGCAGTAGTTGTTGCCCGTGGCGATAACCGCTCCGCAGTCCGCGCATCGACTGTTCATGGCGTCGGTATCGGACGTTGCGTGGGGTTGCTGGACGCTTCCGCTCGCGGGGGTGGGCGATCCATACTGTCGACGTGTTGGGCGGTTGCGAGGGGTGCTGACAGGCTTCTCGACCCGCCCCGTGCTCCGGCGCTCCGTTTTGGGTGTGCCGGGCCGACCGGGTGGCCCGAGCCGTTGTCGCAGGCGGCTCGGGCCACACGACCATCGGGCCGCTCGGGCCTAGCGGGTGTAGATGCTGTCGTCCTCGGCGTGAGACTTCAGGAGCCCCCGTTGCTTGAGGTTGTACAGGTAGGCGTCGATAGCGGTGAGCACCTCGTCGGGTGTGCCGGTGAAGGTGATTCCGGCCCCTGTCAGGGTGGCGAGCGCCAGTTGTGGGGTGATGAAGGTGCCCTCGGGTGGCCCGGCGATGTGGGCCATGTAGATGTGGGCGTGCCAGTGCGCGGGGGCGGCGTCGATGGCGGCGAGGTGCTCACCGCCGGGCCACTTGATGGCGTTGGGGACTTGCCCGTCGTGGGCGTCAAGGACTGCTGCGTGGATGTCGGAGGCGAGCCAGCGTTGCTCGTGTTCTGCCTTGCGTCGGTCGATCTCGGCTAGCCGGTCGCGTTGGGCCTGCCAGTCGCGGCTTTGGTCGGCCTCGATCCTGGCTTGTCGTTCCTTGCGGAGGGCGGCGAGGCGTCGGGCTTCGGCGTCGGCGGCTTCTTGTGATGCGCGCGTGCGCTGCAGGTGTTCGGCGCGGACCTGTCGGAGGCGTTCTGCTTCGGCTGCTCGTGCCTGTTGTTCCTGTTCGAGGTCGTGGAAGTTCGATCGGATGCTGATGTGGGTGATGCGGCGACGTGGGTCGCGGTGGATGGTCGTCAGGCCGCATCTCGCGAGGGCTTCGAGGAAGGCTGCTAGTGCCTTGAATCGGTTGCGCCAGTCGTTGTTGGTGGTGATGCCTTCGGCGGCGAGCGCGGACCAGCAGTCGTTGATGGTGAACGTGTCACCGACTGCGCGGTCGTGGATGCACTTCTCGTAGATGGCGAGGTGCCAGTGGGTGGGTGAGGCGTGGATCCACCACCATTCGCCGGTGCCGTCGGCCAGTACGGCGGGGATGTGCCCGTTCCAGCGGTGCTGGGCGATTGCTTTGAGGGGCGAGTTGTTCCAGCGCTGGGTGTTGCGTTCCTCGAAGAGACGATCGCGATCCAACTTTGCTTCGCGCCGTGCGCGCTCTGCCTGCTCGGCTTGGAGGAGCCGTTGTTCTGCTTCTCGTCGTGCGGCTTCGCGTTCGGCTTCGGCTTTGTCGATGCGTCGCATGGTGGGTGTGACGAGCCCTCGGGCAGGGTCGAGGTGGCAGTCGTCAATGTGGTCGAGTGCTAGCCATCCGTCCCCGTCGTCGGGGGACATGCGAACGGTGTGGGCTTGGTCGCTGGTGATGGTTCCGATGTACTTGGAGAGCGGGTTGATGACGAGGACGTGTTGCCCGGCGGATGCGATGGCGAGACCGAGTTCGGGGACCTTGACGGCGTTGGACCAGTCGCCGTGCGCCCAATCGGGCTTGCGGCGGACCCGGATCTTGGTGTGACCGAGTAGCCACACGCAGGGGATTCCCTTGTTCCGGTACTCGTCGTCCTTCTTGTCCCAGTCAGCGACGGCGTAGGGCTTGTATTCGACCTCGAATGCGGTCTGCTGCCCCGGAGCCCAGGTCACCATGACATCGGCGATGCGGTGCATGGCGGTGGCGGGGTCCTTGACGGTGTGTTCCTCATGGACGGATGCGCCCTGCGGGAGCCTGGCGGTGGCCCAGGCGGCGAGCATGGCTTTCGCGGCAAGGTGGTTCTGGCTTTCACCTCCGGAGCCATGCGGTGAGGTGCCGTAGTGCTTGAAATGGTCGCGGCGCATGCCGCCGGAGGTGGTGATGGGAGCCGTGCAGTCGGGGACGATGCACGACCACTCGGCCTTCGCCTGTTCGCGAACCTCGTCGGCGGTGCCGACCTCGATGTAGACCGGAGCCCCGTTCTGGTCGCGCGCCCAGACCTGCCTTGGGTCGTCGGTCAGGAACTCCTTGAGGACCAAGGGGTCGTGGCGGCGCGCTGTCACATGGGGATCATCGGAGGTCCCGCCGACAGGCTTGACTCACGGTTGTCCCGCCTGTGCATGTTGAACGCGGCGGTGGTCCACTGTGGCCTGTAGGGCTTTGTTCTTCGTCAGTCACCTGGCCGAGTGCTCTGCACGTCAGCGGTGGGCCGGGCGGCCGTCCACCTGGACGGTGGTGGGTGGGCTGCGTCGCCTACGACTCGTCTTGCCGGAGGAGTTCCTCCATCAGGTCGCGGTAGAAAGCGCTGTATGCGTCGCGCCAGTTCGGCTCGGTCGGAGCAACCTCTTCCGCGAAGCGACGGATCTGCCCTGACCATAGACCTCGTTGTTCGAGCCCCGGCTGGGCAAGGGTCATCAACGCGCTGCGCGGATAGGTCGTCCGGCGCGCCGCGACCCGCTCCCATACGAACCGCTGCAAGTTCAAGGCTGAATCCACGGCCGCTTGAGCCTCGCGAGGGCTAGGCATGTACCCCGCATGAACTACACGATGTCGCAGGCGGTAGCAGTTGGTGTACCAGTCGCCGATTGCGCCGGACTTGGTCGACCAAGTGCCTTGGAGACGTGACGGGTATTCACGGGTGACACGACGCAGAACCTTGCCGTGTTCAAAGATTGGAGCCGCTGCCTGTGGGTCGGCTCCTTCTTCCCACAAGAGCAACGCAAGCACTGTGTCGAGCAGGACTTCGCAGGACGTGTTCGCCTGGATTACGGCGTTCGACATCTCCCCGGTGTCCCGTAGGGCGCGGTGTGCCTCGATGAACCGTTCACGCCACAGATTGGTGGGGTTCCCTCGTTCCTGCTCCCTCATCCAGTAGTCGAAGCGCTCCGCAACGTCGCTGTCCCACTCCTTGCCAGCAAATGGGTCCGCGAGGTTCGGGTGGTCGAGCATGATGACCGACGCATCGCCCCAGTCACCGACCGGCTTCGTGAACACGTGCGTCTCGCCGTCCACGAGCATGGTCTCGCGAATGCCGGGCGCCGAGTAGACGAGCACCGGGTTCGGCAGCCGCACGTAGTCCAGCGCCCCGTAAGTCGACTCGGTTGCCTGTCGATGCGCCCTCAACACTCGGTCCGTCAGTGCGATGCACCGCGTTAGTGCGTCGGCGCGAGGCGACCACAGCCGCGGATCGTGGGCGTCCTCGTCAGGAATGGTGTCGGGTGACTGGTGAGTGGTCACCGCTTCGACCACAGTGTGCTGGACGGTGACACCGACGGCGGTGTGTGCGCCCCCAGTGTGCTTGGGCAGTGCGGGTGCTCGTGCGGTGACAGACATCAGGGCGCGCAGTGACGACTCCATGCGACCGCCAGGCACGTCAGCCTGATAGAAGGTCAAGCCGACGAACGGGTCGTCAGCGCGCCTTTCGTGGGGCTGGCCGTCGCCGACCGTCCCGGCGAACTGAAACCCATCCGGAACCGCAACAGGCTCGGGCAGCACCATGAAGAACCGTAGGAGGTCTACCTCTTCTCGTTGCTGCACCGTTCCATGGGCAGACGAATCACGCTTCGGCACACGAGACCATCGTTTGAACCACTTGGAAGCCTTCAACTGACGGGCCTCGCGACTCAGGATGACGTGTCGCGGGCGTCGACGAAGCGCGCGCGAAGGGTTGCCAGCGTGGTCTTGCCGCCTGCGTCCTCGATGGCCCAGAAGTCCCAGCCGTTGGCTGCGCCACCCTTGACGGCTGATGCGGCGGACGACGGCGTGGGATGCGCAGTCCCGTTCACGGTAATGCTGCCGTCGGCGTTCACGATGCCGTTGGCGGGCCAGACGGAGTTGGTGGAGACGACCGGAGCGCCGGAGGGCAGGTGCCCGGCGTCGAGGACGTCCTTGAGAGTGATGCCGTGGAACCGGCTGGTGCGCGCCGACTTTGTGGTCGTGCTGACGGTGCCGGTGTCATCAGCGGTGGCCGGGTCGTAGCCGATGAGCCGCAGGATGCGGGAGATGGGTACGACAGCGTTCTCCAGCGAGGCGCGTTCGAACGGCGGGAGGGTCTCGTCGGAGGGGCGGTTGCCGTTGTGTGGGCGGGCGTCCTCGGCGGCATCGAGCAGGTCGTACAGGCGCCCTTCCAGCCACGCAACCTGTGCGGAGTTGAACCCGAACGTGGTGTCGCGCTGGATGAGGACGGCTCGCCGCCAATGGTCCTTGTTGCGGAGGTGGTCCCGGAGCCGGGTGCGGATGCCTGCGGGGGCCTTGCCGACGTAGCAGCCCCACGAGCCGTCGGCGGCGGGTGGGTCGAGGAGGATGTAGACGCCGGGGCGGTCCCACTCCTCAGCGCTGATGCGGAGTGCGTGGTCTCGTTCGACGATGGCGAACCGCAGGGCCGCGTGTTGGTCGAACAGCACTACGGCGTCCGCCGCTGTCTCGGGCAGGAGTGTGGTGATGGGGAGCGCGGTGTCGTGTCCGGTCATGGCCTCAGACCACCTTGTCCGCGTCATCGACGACATCGAAGTCAACGTCGTCGAGGGCGGCGAAGTGGGCGAACCCGAAGTCGACCTTCAACTTCTCGGAGGGTCGCAACTTGGTGGTGTCCTGGTGGGGCTTGGATTCGCGGACCAGGTAGAGCCGCTGTTCGCCGTCGTTCTCCTGCTTGATGAAGGCCCAGTCGGGGTTGTACTTGCCGACGGGGGTGTCGATGGTGAACCAGCGGGGCAGTTTGAGGAAGACCTTGACGTCCTCGTGGTCGTCGAGGCGCTTGGCGATCTTGGCTTCGAGGTCGGAGTCCCAGACGACGTGGGTGTAGGGGCTCTTGTCGCTGTTCTCGACGGGGTAGACGCGGCTGGCGAGTTCTTCGCGCTCGTCGTCGTCGAGGAACAGGCTCATCTCGTAGATCGCGTCGTCGCCGGTGCCGCGCTTCTCGTACTGGACACCGCCATCGGCGAGGAGTTCGGCGAGCGTCTGGTCGATGGAGTCCTTGGCCTGCTCGATGAACTGCTGCGGGTTGACGCGTACCTCGCCGAGTCGTCCGGACTGGATGAGGATTTGGGCGATGGTGGACCGGCTGACGGGGACGAGCCGGGTGAGGTTTCCCAGCAGGTCGGGGATCGGGTAGGAGGACTCGACCGCGATGGAGCCCTTCTCCGCGACTCGGTTGGCCGTGATGCCCTCGTTGGTGAGGTCGAGGGTGGCCTTGACGGTGTGAATCTTGGCTCCGGCCAGGTCGGGCTTCCGCTTGAGTCGGTCAGCGGCCTTCGCGATGAGGTCCTCGGTGCTGTAACTGACGCGGTAGGAGGTGCGGTGCTTGATGCGGTTCCACAAGTCGGTGAACAGGGCGCTGTCCCAGTTCTTACGAAGCCGCACGGTCTCGCGGGGAGCGCGAGCGTTCTCGACCTTCTGCTTGGTGAACTTCTCGCCGGTCTCGTCCTCGATTTCCTTCTGCAGGGTGGTGGCGAACTCCTCGTACGCTTCGTTTGCGACGACGGTGAGGATCGCGACCTTGGGGTCGGTGCATCGGGTGCCGTCGGCGGAGACGGGGAGGCGGAGGCCGCGTCCGATTTCCTGCCGCTTCTTCACTTCGGAGACGGAGTCGTTGAGGGTGCAGATGACGAAGACGTTCGGATTGTCCCAGCCTTCGCGCAGCGCAGAGTGGGAGAAGATGAAGCGCAGCGGCTCGTCGGTGGAGAGCAGCAACTGCTTGTTCTTCATGATCTTCTCGTAGGCGGTGACCTCTTCGGCGCTGCCGGTGCCCTTGGTGTCCTTGGCGTTGCCCTTCTTGTCCGTGGCGAAGTAGCCGTCGTGGACGAGGTCGGCTTCGGGCAGGTCGAGGTCCTGGTACTTCGGCTTGGCCTTGGCGGCGTTGTATTCCTCGGTGAACCAGGTCCGGAACTTGGCGTCGTCGGGAACGTAGTTGGCGACCTTGTCGATGAAGAACAGGCTCAGCACCTTCGTTGGCGCGACGTTGGGTTCCTTGGCGCGGCGCTGGAAGTCGAGTTCTCGGTCGAGGTGCTGCTCGATGGCGGTGCGGATCTGCCTGCGCTGGATCTCGTCGCGGGATGCGCCTTCCACGTCTCCGGTCTCCACGAGCACACCGTTGGTGAACTCCACGTAGTCGCTCTCGGCGTTGATGTCCTCGACGACGTACCCGGCGTAGTTGTCCAGCCCGGTGGCTTCGTGGAGGTCGGTGGGCTTGTTGCCGCCGGTGACGGTGATCTTCTTGCGCTTGAGGCCGGTGTCGGTGAAGGTGGCGACCTCCAGTTGCGCGGTCACGGTCGTCTTCTTGGGGGTGATTTTGAGGACCCGGATGTAGGGCTTGTTGCCGTTGAGTTCCTCGGTGACGGACCAGACGGCGATGCGCTTGACGAGGCCCAGGTCGTAGGCGTCGACGGGGGTGAGCCGGTAGACCTGGTGGTACCGGTTGCGGTGGGTGGCGGAGTACCGGAGCGTCACCGCAGGGTTGAGCGAGGCGATGGCCTGCTTGGCGGTCTCGGACTCCATGTTCTGGGGCTCGTCGAGAATGACGATGGGGTTCGTCCCTCGGATGAAGTCGATCGGCCGGTGGCCCATCATCTCGTCCTGCGCGTTGTGGATCTTGTTCGTGTCGGTCTTGTTGAAGGCGTCGATGTTGATGATGAGGAACTGCATCGAGTTGGCGTTGGCGTAGCCACGGAGCCGTGAGAGGTCCTTGGAGTCGTACTTGACGACCCCGTAGGGAGCGCCGTCGTAGATGCTGGCGAAGTGGTCCTTGAGCATGTGGAGGCTCTGCTCGACTCCCTCGCGGATGGCGACGGAGGGGACCACGATGACGAACTTCGTGAAGCCGTATTCCTGGTTCAGTTCGATGGCGGTGCGCAGGTAGACGTAGGTCTTGCCGGTGCCTGTCTCCATCTCGACCGAGAAGTCCCAGGAGGCGAGCGTGTCCACGGCGTCCTCGGCGAGCCCTCGGTAGGAGTCGGGGATGCGGTTCTGCTTCTGGACGATGTCGAGGTTGGCGCGCACCTGTTCCTCGGCGAGCACGATGTTGTTGCCGTAGCCGTACTCGGAGATGAGTGCGCCCAGCGCGCCTCCGCTGTTGGCAACCTCGAACTGGCTGGGTGCGATGGTCTGGCCTCGGAACAGGTCAACGACAGCGCGAATGGCGTCCTGCTGGTACTCCTGGTCCGGGTCGAACTGGATCTCGACCGGCTTCACGCTCTTCGTCACTGTCACACCGTTCGCATCGTGATGTTCGCGTTCTGGAGTCGGTAGAACGCATTGCTCTTTGCCTCGTCGTTATCGGCAAAGGCGGTGTCGAGCATGACGACGCGGCGGACTCCGAGGCCGCAGAGTGCGTCGGCGAGTTCGGGGGTGGCGGTGCGGGCTAGGCAGACCGCGATCTTGTTGTCGCCAGCGATGGACACGCGCTCTCCGGCAACGTCGACGTGTCTGAGCGGCAGGTCCAGCGGCACGCCTTCCTTGAGGAGGACTTCGGCAACGATGCCTTCGTTGGTCGCGTCCGAGGTGAGGCTGTCGGCGAACAGCATGAGGTGGTCGGCGAGGTCCTCAGCGTCGGTGGGAGCCGTCGAGGGGTCCCACACCTTGAAGTTGCTGGGGGCCAGTTGGAGGTAGCGGAAGCCGAAGGTGCCCTTGGGACACCCGGCTGCGGTGGTCGAGTCGCGGGTCGCCTCGACTGTTGCAGCGATCCGGGTGCGGGCGATGTCGGCGACGGTCTCGTAGTCCCCGTGCCCGGTCGGCTCCGGGTACTGCACCGTGATGAAGCGGCGGTTACCGCCGTCCTCGGCGTTCATCTGGAGTACCGCGTCGGCGGTGGAGCCGGATCCCGCAAAGAAGTCGAGAACCAGGTCATTGGAGTGCGCGTCGGTGGCGAGGGTGAGCATCCGCTTGATGAGCCGGGTCGGCTTTGGTGTGTCGAAGACGCTGTCAGAGGACTCGAAGGTGACGCGCTCGATGAGTTCCTTCTTTGCGTCCTGGTTGTGTCCAACCTCGCTGTAGGGCCACAGCGTCTGGGGCACGCGTCCCTGCTTGACCTCGGTGAGGAACCGCTTGATGGAGGGGACGCTGTTTCCGTCCTTGCCCCACCAGATGCGCCCGTCGGCGTCGAGTTCCTTGAACTTCTCCTCCGAGTAGCGCCAGTAGGAGCCGGACGGTGGGCCGGGAATGACCCGTCCGCTCGGGCAGGCGAGGGCGTACGTGCCCTTGCTGTAGTAGTTCCGCGCCGACAAGTCGCTGCTCTTCCACGGGCCGCGCGGATCGTTGTCGGGGTTGGAGTAAGCCTCGTCCTGTTTGGCCGTACGGGGCAGCAGATTGGGGGTCCACTCGTTGGCGTTGCGGGCGTAGATAACCACGTAGTCGTGATCCTCCGACAGGTGCCGCGCGGTGCTCTTAGGGGAGTAGACCTTCTGCCAGATCACGGTGGCGATGAAGTTCTCGGGCCCGAACACCTCATCCATGAGGTGACGCAGGTTGTGGACCTCGTGGTCGTCGATGCTGACGAAGATGACGCCGTCCTGCGTGAGGAGGTTCCGGGCAAGGGACAGCCGGGGGTACATCATGCTGAGCCAGCCCGAGTGACGACGGCCCGAGGTTTCCTTGCGACTGGACTTGAGGGTTCCGTCGTCGGCGACCTGTCCGGTCAGTTGGAGGTAGTTGTCCAGCCCGTGGGTGAAGTCGTCGTTGTAGAGCCAGTTGCGGTTGCCGGTGTTGTACGGCGGGTCGATGTAGATCATCTTGACCTGATCGTTGTACCCGCGCTGGAGCAGCCGGAGCACCTCCAGGTTGTCGCCCTCGATGACGAGATTGCGTGCCGCGCCATAGTCGATCGACTTGTCGAGGCTGGGCCGCAAGGAGCCGACGCTGCCCACCTGCAGGGCGGACTGTGCTTCCGCCTTGCCCGCCCACGTCAGCCCGTATCGCTCGACCGACGGGTCCGTGGAGGAACCGAGGACCTCGGCTGCCTTGACGGGGTCGAACCTGCCGTCCGCGAACGCCTCGGGCAGGATGCTCTGGAGGGCTTGCAGCCGCTCGTCCATCGCGCTGTCAACGTGCAGGTCGACTCGCCCGAGTTCCACTCTTCACCGCTCCCCAATAGCCCTACTCGCCGCCAAGGTATCTGGCCTTGACGGCGAGTATGCGGAGATGAGAAACCGTGTCCCGCGTCGGGGTCGGAACTAGATGGTCCGGAATGCGATCTTGGCGTCCCGCAGCCGGTAGAACGCGTTGCTCTTGGCCTCGTCGTTGTTCGAGAAGGACGACTCCAGCATCACGCACCGGCTCACGCCCAGAGCCTCGACGGCATCGATCACCTCAGGGGTGATCGATGGGTGAAGGCACACCACGGTGCCCTCGCCGACGACAATCGCTTGACCGCCCGCGAACTCCTCCCAGCGCCAGTCAGCGTGCAGCGGAATACCCTCCTTGAGCATTACCTCAGACACGATCGACTCCGGAGTTGAGGCGGCGTCGAGGTGGTCGGCGAACAGCGACAGGTGCGCCCCGAGGCCATCCTCGTCGCTGGGCACCGTCGCCGGGTCCCACGTGCGGAAGTTGCTTCGTCCGAGGCGGAAGCACCGCAACCCGGGAGCCTCCTCGCCGTGCACCTGCCGTCCAGCACGGTCCAAGCGCATGCGCGTGATTTCGGGGATGGTCTCCAGCCCTGCCTTCTGCGCGTTCGAGTCATCTGCCGTGGCCTCGTCAAGCGTCACCAGCACGAAGCGGCGGTTCCCACCGTCTACCTTGTTCTGGGCCATGACCGCGTGCCCGAAGGACCCTGAGCCCGCGAAGAAGTCCAGCACCAGGTCGTCCGGCCCGGTCGCGAACTCAACGATGCGCTGAAGCACCGTCTCGTCCTTCGGGTTCTCGAAGTAGTCACCTCCCAGGAGGGCGCGAAGCCGCTTCGTGGCAGAGCGTCCGTCCTGGTAGAAGACGCTGTAGGGCACCTCGTACTCGCGGTCTCGCAGATACGACTTGAGGGTAGGCACCTTCGTCTCGTCGGATCCGAACTCGACACGTCCGTCTGCGATGAGGGCGCGCATGTTCTCTTCGGTGTACCCCCAGCCGCGAGCGGGCACAGCCACCGGCTTCCCTGTGCGGGGGTGGAGTACCGCGTACTTGCGTGAAGCCCCGCTTGCCGACGAGATGTTGTCCGGGAAGTAGATCCCCCGCTCATCGACCTTGTTGTAGTGGGACTGACGCTTGGCCGGGTCACCGTCAGACAGGTCTCGGTACCACGTCTTCAGCGAGGACGAGATTGCCTCGAAGTCGTCCTGGTGCTGCCTCTTCAAGCGTTCGAATGTTGCGTAGATGGACTCCAGTCCAGGCTTTCTGGTCCGCCATTTGCCCACGCTGTCCTTAAGGGCGGACACGTTGCGGGCGTAGGCGATCATGTACTCGTGGGACTGCGAGACGAACCGGGCGTCGTTCTTGCGCCCCGCGGCCCATACGAACTGTCCGATGAAGTTTTCGGGCCCGAAGACCTCGTCCAACAGGAGACGAAGGTTGTGCGCTTCGTTGTCGTCGATGGACACGAAGATGCAGCCGTCCTCGGTGAGGAGGTTCCGGGCAAGCGCGAGGCGCGGGTACATCATTGAGAGCCAGCCGGAGTGGCGACGTCCACCGGTGTCCGTCTTGCTGGACTTGCGGCTGCCGTCGTCGGCTACCTGTCCGGTGAAGCGCAGGTATGCGTCGAGACCCTGCGTGAAGTCGTCGCTGTAGACGAAGTCGTTGCCCGTGTTGTAGGGCGGGTCGATGTAGATCAACTTGAACTTGTCGGCGTAGCCCCGCTGGAGAAGGCGGAGCACTTCGAGGTTGTCGCCTTCGATGAAGACGTTCTGGGCGGAGTCGAAGTCGCGTGAGTGCTGCATGTCCGGGTGGAGGGTCGCGGTGGTGCCGACTGCCAGCGCCTTCTGCGCTGCGCCCTTGCCCGCCCATGTCAGGCCGTAGCGCTCCTCGCCAGCGTTGTCGTCGGGTTCGAGGGCGCGAGCGATGGCGGAGGTGTCGAGTACGCCGTCGGTGAATGCCTCTGGGAACAGCGAGCGGAGCGCGTCGCGGCGCTCATCGGTGGCGGTCGCGACCACCTTGCTGATAGCCGAGTTGAGGGCAGGCTCATGCGAACTGGGGCTGGGCATGGCTGCGGTATCGGCGTGTTCTTGGACGTGCCGTCCCGCTGGGCAGCCGGTTCGGGATGGGCGTTGAGGAGAACCGCGCGGGTCTGACCCGTGGCTTAGAAGTCGCGGTACTCCACGGTCAGGTAGTCGAGTTGCTCGTTCAGGATGTTGAGGCAGTCGAGGGCGTCGCCGTTCAGGCCGACAAGTGCACGGGCCGTCTCCGCTACGTGGGCGGTGTGCGCGTCGCTGTGCCCGAGGGTGACATGTGCGAGGACGCGTTCTAGCGCGCCGGGGCTTTCAGGTGGCAGGTACGCGGAGGGTGCGTTGCGCCAGACGAGGGTGAGGTGCGTGTCGGCGCCGTCGCAGCAGGAGAGCGTGGCGTGCCGGGACAGGAGGGGCTCGGAGGAGCGGTGCACGGTCATCGTGTGGTGCTGGCGGTGGGGCGTGTTGGTCACTCCGCCTCGACTGTGATGGTGATGGTGAGGCCGACGGCTTGGGCGAGTTGGTGCATGCGTTCGGCGGACATGGCGGATTCGCCTCGGAGCAGGCGTCGGAGTTGTTCGATTCCGACGCCCACCCGGGCGGCCAGGTCGGCGGGGCTCATTTCGAGGCGGGGCATCTGTTCGCTGACGTGGCGGGCCACTTCGTGTTGGAGGAGTGCCGCCTTGACCTTGTACTGCTGGGACGGGGGCAGTCGGGCTGGCTGGGGTGGGTCGACTACGCCGAACTGTTCGGGGTAGCGCAGGTACTTCCGGGGTCCGCGAATCACGTTCGCTTCCACCTTTGGTCGCCTGGGCACCGGGTGACGGTATGACCACATGGGACGTGGCGACGGGCGGCGACGCGGCCTGCTCCTTGCATGTGGCCGTTGGCCACATTCGGTGTGGCCAAGGGTGAAAGAGGTGGGACGGGCCGTCGAAAGCCGGACCCATGAACAACCTTCTTCTTGCCGCCGTGATGGCGGTGTCCCCGCTCGCCTCACACCTGCCGAGCGCAGTTCGAACGAATGTTCGACGTGCCGGTCGTTTGTGTGCTTTCCTGTCGACATGCGCAGTGACGCCTCGTGGTGGCTCAGACGGTGCGCCGGGTCTTCCGGCGTACCGCTCCACCACGACCCTGCGGTGTCTGTGCCCTAACACGAGGCGCTTCTGGGTCGCCGATGTCACCCAGGAGTACCGGTGTCCGACCGCCCGACGTGGCGGGGTCCGGCACGCAGCCGCAGGTTGCGGGTCGTGGACTCTGCCGAGCCTGCCGTCCCGGATTCGTCCGACCAGCCCGCCCGTCAATCGCGCCGTCCTGTCGCGAACACGGGGCCGGTTCCGCGTCCGCTGCCTGAACCGCCTACCGGGGTCGAGGTCGTGTGGCCCTCGGTCGGCTGGCTGGCCCATTACGCGGCCTGTGCCGAGGGTCGGCGGTGCCGTCACCCGGTCGGCTTCCCTGACTGGTGGCTCGACATGGTGACCCGGGGCATCCCGTACTCGTTCGACACCGACGAGGCGTTGCAGCACGCGGCCGCCCGGGTGAACCGGTTCAAGGGTCACCCGCCGCTGCTGCCCGAGCCGCTGCTGTTCACCCAGCAGGCCGTCCTCGACGCCCTGGTGGTGGCACCGGCACCGGTCACCGAATCGTGGGTGAACGGGTCGCTGGCGGCGGTTTCCGGCATCACCCGGTGGGTCCACAACACCGGGCAGCCGTTGACCCGGCAGCACGTGTTCAGTGAGGAGACCCGGTACCGGTGGGTGGACGGGGCCGGTCACCTGACCAAGGAGTCGGCGCGCATCTACGCCGTCCGGCTCGAACTCATCGCCGACCACCTCAACGGGGCGACGGTGAAGCGGCTGCCGCGCGCCACCAAGGTTCAGGAGGCCCCGGTGCAGCCCCTCACCCCGACTCAGGAGGCCGACCTGTGGACGTGGACGCGCGGGCTGCGTCCCCTCACTCGTCGGCAGCGGATGCAGGGCAGCATTGTCACCGGCCTCGGCCTCGGCCTGACCCGGGGCGAGAAGTACCTGCTGACCAAGGAGGACGTGACCGTCACCGACGACGGCGTCCTCGCCCGGGTGACCAACCCGCTCACCGGGGTCACCCGGACCGTGGCCTGCCGTCGGGACTGGGAGGAGCGGCTGGCGACGCTGGTCTTCGAGATGAAGCCGGGCCACTACGTGCTCGCACCCTGGCGTGACACCCGCCCGTCGCCTCAGAGCGCGGATGAGTCGATGCGGCGCGCCCACAAGGCCCGCCCGCCGGTGGACTTCAACAACGTGCGGCTGCGCAACACCTGGCTATGTCACCACCTCGCCGCAGGGACCCCGCTCAAGGTGCTGATGGCGGCGGCGGACATGGCGGAGGCCAACCACCTGCACAACCTGCTCACCCTGCTCCCGGACGTGTCCGACGCCGACGCCTACGCGGCGCTGCGGGGCCGGGCATGAGCGGAACGTCGCCGGGCCACCGGCCCAAGCAGAAGAACCGGGGAGGCAAGAAGAAGCCACCGGTGGACCCGGCCAAGACCGGTCGCGCGCTCCGCCAAGAGTTCACCACCGGCACCCTCACCGAACTCGCTCAGCGGCTCCGCGCCGCCCGCGCCGAATCGGTCCCGATGAACGGCCCCGACGCCGTCGGAGCCGACCAGCCGCACCCGCTGTTCGAGGAGTTCGTCACCAAGTTCGACGACCGCGACGTCCAGTCCGTCTTCGACGCCATCCGGCACTCGGACGTGGCCGAACTCATTGAACAGCGGGTCGAGGCCGCCAAGGTGAAGAAGGGCCGCGAGACCGCGCTGACCTACCGGGCGCTCATCGTCGGCATGCTGCTGACCGCCATCGACGGCAAGGGCTGCCTCGCCTCCGAAGTCGCCAAGACCCTCTACCGGCGGCTCAACCCGCCCGCCATGCGGCTCCTCGACATCACCCCCCTCCCCGCCCCGGCGACTGCCACCGAGGCCCGCAGGCAGCAGTGGATGGTCCAGAAACGGGTCCGGCAAGCGCTCCACCGCCTCCTGTCCGTGCTCGACCCCTCCATCCACCCCAAGGGCCGCGCCATGCCCTGGGTGGACCTGCGCACCCTCGACCGGCACTTGACCGACGAGGAAATCGAAGAGCGGCAGGCCGCCCTGTCGGTGTTCTGCAACTCCGTCCTGCAAACCCCCTACGACCTGCTCCCGACCAGTGTGAAACGCAAGTACCGGGGCTCCGCCGGGATGGACGCCACCCCGCTCCGCATCCACGCCCGGGGCCGCCGCGTCGACGACCTCAACGCCTCCACCGACCCCGACGCCGGGTACTACGTGCGCACCGGCGACCACGCCGAAGGCGACGACCCCAAGGTCAAGAAGGCGTTCTACGCCTACGACATCAACCTCATCGTCGCCGTCTGCGACCACCTCGGCCCCAACCAGTACCTGCCCGCCCTGCCCTACGTGATGCACCTCGACCGGCCCGGCATCGACCCCTCCGGCGCCGCCCGCCGCATGATGGCCTTCCTCCACGACAAGGGACACCAGCCCCGCTACCTCGCCGGAGACGGCCTCTACGCCAACGCCGACCCCGACGCCTTCCACACCCCAGCCCGCGACATCGGCTGGCAACTCGTCCTGCCCATCCTCGACGACGACCTCGGCATCCAAACCAGCCTCGAAGGTCTCCTCATGGTCGAAGGCACCTGGTACTGCCCGAGCATCCCCGACAAACTCATCAACGCCACCAAGCACTTCCGCGCCGGGGACATCACCCTGGCCGAGTACCAGCAGCGCATCGCCGCCCGCGAGACCTACCGCGCCCGCTTCAAGGGCACCAACAAGTCCGGCTCCCAACGGTGGTCCTGCGCCGCCTCCGGCACCCACCCCTCCGTCATCTGCGAGAACAAGGACAAGTCGAAGCAGAACCCCTTCATCGGCGGCCCCGTCCTCGGCGTCCGCCTCAAGGACCGCGCCATCCCCGACCCCGCCACCCAGACCAACGGCATCTGGCCCAAGCCGTGCCGCCAAGACTCCGTCACCATCAACCCCACCCCGCTCGGCACCACCGACCCCGACACCGCCACCACCGAAGACCAGTCCCGCCACGCCGCCGCCCGCTACACCCAAGACCTCATCTTCGGCACCGCCGAACACACCAACACCTACAACGCGCTCCGGCAGGCACAGGAGGGTCTGCACGGGTTCGCCAAGGACGACGCCTACGAAGCGCTCGGCACCCCCGGCAAGCGCCGCATCATGGGCCGTGCCGCCCAATCCGTGTTCGCCGCGTTCCTCCTCGCCGCCGCAGGCATCCGCAAGGTCCGCGTCTTCCTCCGCAACGCGCTGCGCGACAGCAACGACGACCTCTACGTGCCCCGCCGCCGCCGCAAGGGCGAACACGCCACCAGTCACCTCCCACCCGGCACCAAGGGCACCCGGGGCGACCCCGACTACGACGCGTCGGACCCCGACACCGAAGAAACCGCCTGACCCGCACCGGTCACCCACACCCGCCAGGCCCGCTCGAACCGGCCTACCCGGATTCGGGCGGGTCTTCGCCGTTTCCGGCCCCGCACACCACCTGACAGCCCGGTAGCGGCCGGTCGGGCTGGCTGCGGGATGCCCCGGAACGCAACAACGCCGCCCCGTGAACCCGTTTCCGGGCCACGAGACGGCGTCGCTGGGACTTTCGTCTCTCGGGTTACAGATTTTCGTCTGTACCCCCTGGCGGTGGCGGAGGGATTTGAACCCTCGGTGGGCTTGCACCCACAAACGCTTTCGAGGCGTTCTCCTTAGGCCGCTCGGACACGCCACCGCGCCGAAGGTTACCGGAGCGCCTCGGCGAGCCGAAATCCGGGGACCGGGAGCGCCCGGCCGGCGACACGGCGGGCGGAGAGGTCAGCGGTGACCGCGGAAGAACTCCTCCAGCAGGGCGGTCGACTCGTCGGCCAGCACCCCCGAAAGCACCTCCGGCCGGTGGTTGAGGCGACGGTCGCGGACGACGTCCCACAGCGACCCCACGGCCCCGGCCTTGTCGTCGAAGGCGCCGAAGACGACCCGGTCGACCCGCGACAGCACGGCGGCGCCGGCGCACATCGTGCACGGCTCGAGGGTGACCACCAGGGTGCAGCCGGTCAGCCGCCACTCGCCGCGCGCCTTCGCGGCCTCGCGGAGCGCGACCACCTCGGCGTGCCCGGTGGGGTCGGCCTCGGCCTCGCGGACGTTCCGGCCGCGCCCGACCACCTCGCCGGCCTCGTCGACGACCACCGCACCGATCGGCACGTCACCGGTCGCCAGGGCGGCGCGCGCCTCGTCGAGGGCGGCGCGCATCCACGCGTCGTACGTCGGTCGCATGGCGGCGGACTCAGGCGGAGGCGAGGCCGACGGCCTCGTCGAAGAGCGGGCCGAAGCCGAGCCGGCGGGCCACGTCGGAGAGCATCTCGTCGGGGTAGAGCTCGACGTCGTCGAGCAGCACGCCCATGTCCATGGCGTGCATCCCGAGGTCGCCGAGGAGGTCGAGGTCGCCGGCGGGCACCTGCTCGTCGTCCTCCTCGGGCATCGGCAGCCCGAGGAACTCCACCGCCGACCTGGCGAGCTCCCACTCGTCGGCGGCGGTGACGTCGGAGAGCAGCACGCGGGTGCTGGAGCCGGCCACCCGGACGAGCACGAAGAAGTCCTCGTCGATGGCCACCATCCCGAGCGCGCCGCCGTCGCCGGGGAAGCGCCGCAGCGCATGGGCGAGGGTCTCGATGTCCTCGATGACGTCGTGGGCGAGCTCCTGGACCTGCCAGACCCCCTCCTCCCGGTAGGCGGCCAGCGCGAAGTCCACGCCGTCGAGCTGGTCGGCCATGGCGTCTCCTCCGATCGCGTGGGCAGGCCCCGGGGTGCGGTTCCAGAGTGGCAGACGCCACCGTCCCGGGCCAACCGTTTGCCCGTCGCCGATCCGGGCACGGGGCGCGCGCTGCACTAGGGTTCGGCCCATGCGCACCCACGTCGTCGACCACCCGCTCGTCTCCCACAAGCTCACCGCCCTCCGGGACGAGACGACCGACTCGCCGACCTTCCGCCGGCTCGCCGACGAGCTCGTCACGCTGCTGGCCTACGAGGCCACCCGCGACGTCCGCGTGGCGCCCAAGGAGATCCGCACCCCTGTGGCTCCCACGACCGGCGTCGAGCTGGCCCGGCCGCGCCCGCTGGTCGTGCCGATCCTGCGCGCCGGGCTCGGCATGCTCGACGGCATGGTGCGACTGCTGCCGACGGCCGAGGTCGGCTTCCTCGGCATGGTCCGCAACGAGGAGACCCTCGAGGCGTCGACGTACGCCGAGCGGCTGCCCGACGACCTGTCCGGCCGCCAGTGCTACGTGCTCGACCCGATGCTGGCCACCGGCGGCACCCTCGCCGCGGCGATCCGCTTCCTCACCGACCGCGGCGCCGACGACATCACCGCGATCTGCCTGCTCGCCGCCCCCGAGGGCTGCGCCCGGCTCGAGAAGGACCTCGAGGGCCTCGACGTCCCCGTCACCATCGTGACCGCGGCGATGGACGACAAGCTCAACGAGAAGGGCTACATCGTCCCGGGCCTCGGCGACGCGGGCGACCGGCTGTACGGCGTCGCGCAGGGCTGATCCGGCCCGGGCTGGCCGCTACAGCGCCTTCACGGCGTTGAGCAGCTTGCCCATCGTCTCCTTGGCGTCGCCGAAGAGCAGCGTCGTCTTCGGGTCGAAGAGCAGCTCGTTCTCGATGCCGGCGAAGCCGGGGCGCATCGACCGCTTCATGAAGACGATCTGCTTGCCCTCGTCGGCGTTGAGGATCGGCATGCCGTAGATGGGGGCGCCCGGCGTCGTCTTGGCGGCCGGGTTCACCACGTCGTTGGCGCCCACCACCAGCACCACGTCGGCGTCCTTGAAGTCGCTGTTGATGTCGTCCATCTCGACGAGCTGCTCGTAGGGCACCTGCGCCTCGGCGAGCAGCACGTTCATGTGGCCGGGCATCCGGCCGGCGACCGGGTGGATCGCGTAGTCGACGCGGGTGCCGCGCTCGATCATCACGTCGACCAGCTCGCGCAGCGTGTGCTGCGCCTGGGCCACGGCCAGGCCGTAGCCGGGCACGATGATCACGCGGTCGGCGTACCCCAGCAGGATGCCGACGTCGGTCGGCCCGGCCGAGCGCACCGGCCGGTCGGACGCCTCCCCGGCGCCGAGCGTGGAGCCGCCCTTGAGGGCGCCGAAGAGGATGTTGGCGACCGAGCGGCCCATGGCCCGCGCCATGAGCAGGGTGAGGAAGGTGCCGCTCGCGCCGACGAGGGTGCCGCCGACGAGGAGCAGGGTGTTCTCGAGGATGTAGCCGCTGGTGGCGACGGCGAGGCCGGTGCCGGCGTTGAGCAGGCTGATGACGATCGGCACGTCGGCGCCGCCGACGGGCAGCACCAGCAGCACGCCGAGCGCCAGCCCCAGCAGGCCGAGCACCACGCCGACCGTCATGGCCGGCGAGGTCACCGTGGTCACCGACAGGGTCAGCGCCGCCAGCAGGCCGAGGCCGAACGCGATCGGCAGGCCGGGAAAGACCACCGGCCGCGAGGTCATCAGCTCCTGCAGCTTCGCGAAGGTGACCACCGACCCGGAGAACGCACCGGAGCCGACGACGATCGTGAACGCCGTCGCGGCGAGCGCGAAGAGGCCGGGCTCGTGGTCGACGAACTCGGCCAGCTCCAGCAGCGCGACCAGCGCCGCCGCCCCGCCGCCGACGCCGTTGAACAGCGCCACCATCTGCGGCATCTGGGTCATCTGGACCTTCTGCGCACCCACGGCGCCGCCGACGCTGCCGACGGCGATGGCGCCGACCATCAGGCCGACGTGCTCGAGGTCGAGGTAGAGGAACGGCAGCACGACCGCGATGCCGGCGGCCACGGCGCCGACCAGGTTGCCGGCGCGGGCGGTCCGCGGCCCGGACAGTCCCTTGAGGGCGAGGATGAACGCGACGGCGCAGGCGAGGTAGGCCAGCTGCACCCAGGTGGGGATCACGCGGCACCCCCGGCCTTCGCGCCGGCGCCCTCACTGGCCGCCGCAGGCTTCTTCTTCCGCGTGAACATCTGCAGCATCCGGTCGGTCACCACGAAGCCGCCCACCATGTTCACCGCCGCGAGCACGATCGCGACCAGGCCGACGACGAGGGCGAGGGTGCTCTCGGTCTGGCCGGTCACGATGATCGCGCCGAGCAGGATGATCCCGTGGATGGCGTTGGCGCCGGACATCAGCGGCGTGTGCAGGGTCGAGGAGACCTTGGAGATCACCTCGACCCCGACGAAGACGCTGAGGACGAAGATGGTCAGCCAGACCATCGGTTCACTCATGCTGGCTCCCCTCGAGGGCCTCGCGGGTGGGGGCGTGGTGGATCGCGCCGTCGTGGGTGACGCAGCAGCCGGCCACGATCTCGTCGGCGAAGTCCGGCGCGAACGCGGCGGGCTCCTCCTCGGTGGCCGGGCGGGTCATCAGGGTGACGAGGTTGACGACGTTCTGGGCGTAGAGCCGGGACGCCGGGCCGGGCATCTGCGACGGCACGTTGCGCCCGCCCCACACCGTGGCGTTGCCGACCCGGACCACCTCGCCCGGGACCGCGCCCTCGACGTTGCCGCCGCTCTCGGCGGCCAGGTCGACCACCACCGAGCCGGGCCCCATCTGCTCCACCATCTCCGCGGTCACCAGCAGCGGGGCGGGACGCCCCGGGACGGCCGCGGTGGTGATCAGGGCATCGGCCGCAGCGATGTACGGCGTGAGCAGCTCGCGCTGCCGCGCGGCCCGGTCCTCGGTCATCTCGCGGGCGTAGCCGCCGGCCCCCTCGAGGGTCTCGAGGTCGAGCTCGATCGCCTGCGCCCCCATCGACCGGATCTCCTCCGCCGCGGCCGCGCGGACGTCGTACGCCTTGACGACGGCGCCGAGCCGCTTGGCGGTGGCGATGGCCTGCAGCCCGGCGACGCCGGCGCCGAGCACCACGACCTGGGCGGGCTGGACGGTGCCGGCGGCGGTCATGCTGAGCGGGAAGAACCGGCGCAGCATGCCGGCCGCGACGATGGCGCAGCGGTAACCGGAGACCAGCGCCTGCGACGACAGCGCGTCCATCGACTGGGCCCGGGAGATGCGCGGCACCAGCTCCATCGCGAACGACGTGAGGCCGCCGTCGCGCAGGTCGGCGACCAGCGCCTGCTCCTGGTTGGTGGGGAGGAACGAGATGGTGGCGGTGCCGGCCGCCAGCTTGCGCACCGTGTCAGGTGGCAGCGGCTGCACCGACACGACGAGGTCGCTGTCCTGCAGCGCGTCCTCGTCGAGCAGCGCGCCGGCCTCGGCGTACTCCTCGTCGGCGAGCAGCGCGTGCCCGCCCGCGCCGGGCTGCACCGCCACCTCGTAGCCGAGCTCGACGAGCTTGCCGACCAGCTCCGGCACCAGCGCCACGCGCGCCTCGCCGTCCCGGGTCTCCCTGGCCACCGCGATCCTCACGCGTCGCAACCTAGCCCGGAAGTGCCCGTGGGGACAGGGATCTCGGTCCTCGGCGCGCCCGCCGCCCCAGCCGGTGGTCGCGTCAGCCCCGTGGGGTGAGGGGGAAGGAGTCGACGACCTCGTAGCGCGGGCGACCGCCGGGGCCCTCGCCGAGGTACGACGCGACGAGGTCGACGTGGTCGGCCGACCAGGCGGGACCGCGGTAGGCGTCGAGCAGCCGAACCCAGCTCGACACCTCCTGCGGCCGACCCAGGCGGGCGAGGGTGAGGTGCGGCCGGAAACGCTGCCCGTCGACCTCGATCCCCGCCTTGCTCGCGGCCGCGCGGGCCCCGGTGGCGAGCCGGGTGAGCTCGGTGCGGCCGTCGTCGTCGAGCTCGAGGCCGGCCCACAGCACCCGGGCGCGGGCGGCGTTCGGGAAGGCGCCGCCCCCTGCGAGCCGCACCGGGAACGCCGTGCGCCGGCGGGCGGCGCGCTCGAGCCGCTCCCGCAGGTCGTCGAGCCGGCGGTCGGCCACGTCGGCGAGGAAGGCGAGCGTCACGTGGAACTGCTCGGGCCGCGCCCACCGGAACGGGGCGGCCTCCCGGCGCACGGACAGGGACTCGTCGAGGTGCTCGACGGCCTCCTCGGAGGGGCTGAGAGCGACGAAGGCGCGCACCCGGACAGTCTGCCGGGTGCGCGCCCTCGTCGTGCGCCGCTCGCTCCGCTCAGCCCTTGGTGCTGCCCGCGGTGAGCCCGGCGACCAGGTGGCGCTGCGCGAAGAAGAAGACCACGGCGGCCGGGATGGTGATCAGGACGGCGCCCGCGGTGAGCAGCTCCCAGCGCGGCTGGAACTGCGGCACGAACTGCTGGAGACCTGCGCCGAGCGTGTAGTTGTCGTCGGACTGCATGAAGGCGATGGCGTAGGCGACCTCGCCCCACGCGGTGATGAACGTGTAGAACGCGGTCACCGCGAGGCCGGGCCGGGCCAGCGGGAGGATGACGCGGTAGAAGGTCGCGAACGGGCCGAGCCCGTCCAGGGCCGCCGCCTCGTCGAGCTCGCGCGGGATGGTGTTGAAGTAGCCGCGCAGCATCCAGGCGCAGAAGGGCACCGCCACCGTGCAGTAGGCGATCACCAGCGAGGCCTTGGTGTCGATGAGGCCGAGGTTGGCCATGATCGTGTAGATCGGCACGATCAGGATGGCGACCGGGAACATCTGGGTGAGCAGGAAGACCCACATCAGCCCGCGCTTGCCGGGGAAGTTGAAACGGCTCAGGGCGTAGCCCGCGGTGGCCGACATCGTGATGCCGATGACCATCGTGAAGCCGGCGACGATCAGCGAGTTGACGAACCAGGAGCCGAAGTTGGTCTCGAAGAGGACGCGGCGGTAGTTCTCCAGCGTCGGGTCGGCGATGAGCTGGATTTGGGACCGGCGGATCTCCGAGGCGGGCTTGAACGAGCTCAGCACCACCCAGGCGACGGGAAAGAGCGCCACGAACGTCGCGGTGATCAGGCCGCCGTGGAGGCCGATCGAGG
Source organism: Nocardioides sp. GCM10027114 (assembly GCF_042659625.1). NCBI lineage: Bacteria > Bacillati > Actinomycetota > Actinomycetes > Propionibacteriales > Nocardioidaceae > Nocardioides > Nocardioides sp. GCM10027114. The sequence continues at coordinate 151,221 of NZ_JBHSSS010000003.1, read as the reverse complement.
CGAGCACGCTGCGGCTACGGCGCGGCCGGGGACGGCGTGCCTCCGGGCGGCGGGACGGACGCTTCGTCTCGACCTGGGTCTCGCGGACCGCCTCGGCGGGAAGCACCTCGGCCATCAGAACACCTCTCCCTGCTTGGCGAGCATCCGCTTGTACACGGCGGCATAGACGACGAGCAGCGACAGGATCAGCACGCCGTACGTCGCTGCCAGTGAGTAGTTGCGCACGCCCTCGAACGCCGCCCGGAACGCGCCCGTCACGAGGATCTCCGTCTGCCCCGCGGGTTGGCCGCGGGTGACGAAGTAGATGACCGGGAACATGTTGAAGGTCCAGATCGTCCCGAGGAGGATCACGGTCGAGCTGACCGGTCGCAGCCCGGGCATGGTGATGTTGACGAACCGCTGCCAGGGGGACGCGCCGTCGATCTCGGCGGCCTCGTAGAGGTCCTGCGAGATGGACTGCAGCCCGCCGAGCAGGGCGATCATCATGAACGGCACGCCGAGCCAGATGTTGGTCGTGATCGCGGTGAACAGCGAGGTCCAGCGGTTGGCGTACCACTCGACCGGGTCGAGCCCGATCACCGGCAGCAGCGCGTTGAACAGACCGAACTGCTGGTCGAAGAGGAAGCGCCAGGCGAAGGCCGCGACGAACGCCGGCACCGCCCACGGCACGATCAGCGCCACCCGGTAGAAGGCGCGGCCGCGCATGTTGCGGTTCAGCATGATCGCGAGTGCGAGGCCGATGCCGAAGTGGAAGGCGACGCAGGAGGCCGTCCACACCAGGGTGTTGGTGAACTGCAGCCAGAACTCGCCGCGCTCACCGGTCAGCACCGCGACGTAGTTGTCGAGACCCACGAACCGGGCCGCGTCGGGGTTGGGCTCGCAGGTCTCGCCGCCGCCCAGGGTCTTGGTACAGATCTCGTCGCGCTGGTTCGACTCGTTGAGGTTCGTGAAGGACTGCCACACCCCCTGCACGAGCGGGAACAGGACCAGCACGCCGAGCACGATGACGGTGGGCAGCACCATCGCCCAGGCGTACCAGTGCTTGTCGAAGCTCTTGCGCATGTCACTCCACTCGATCAGGGGTCGTGCTGTGCAGCGCCGGGCCCCGGGTGGTCCCGGGGCCCGGCGTCGCGTCACTCGTTGTAGTCGGGAACGACCTCGGACTTGAAGGTGTCCGCGGCCTTCTCGAGGGCCTTCGCCGGGTCGACACCCTGCACCATGACCTCGGTGCCCATGGCGTCGAGGGGGGCGAAGAAGAGACCGCCCTCGGGGATCCACGGCCGGGCGTGGGCCACGCTCATGGCCTCCTCCCACATGGCGACCTTCTCGTTCGAGATCAGCTCGTACGCCGAGTCACGCGTCGGCAGGGTGCCGAGCTTGTCGGCGGTGTAGGCCTGCGACTCCGCCGAGCTCATGAACTTCACGAAGGCGATGGCCGCCTCGGCCTTGGCCTCGTCCATGCCCGAGTAGATGACGTAGTTGTGACCACCCACGGGCGCACCGGCCTCGCCGGAGCCGGCCGGGACCGGCGCGACGCCGAGGTTCTCGAGGCCACCGAAGCCCGGGGCCTTCTCGACCTCGGAGACGGTCCACGGGCCGTTGATCATCATCGCAACCTTGCCCTCGCGGAACAGGGTCTGGACGGTGGCGTCGGCGTCGTTGGCGACCGGCTTGGGCGAGGCGCCGCTCTCGACGAGGTCCTGGGCGGTCTGCATGCCCTTCGCGTTCTCCGGGCTGTCGACGACGATCGACTGCGAGTCGATGTCGACCAGGTCGCCGCCCTCGCCGTAGATGAAGGGCAACAGGTAGTAGCCGCCGCTGCCCAGGGCGATCGCCTTCGCGCCTGTCTCCTTCTCGATGGCCGGCGCGATCTCGGCGAGCTCCTCCCACGTGGTCGGCACCTCGACGCCGGCCTTCTCGAGCAGCTCCTTGTTGTACATCAGGCCGAGGGTGTCGGTGACCTGCGGGACGCCGTACGTCTTGCCGTCGAACTGGTTGCTCGACAGCGGCGTCTCCTGGAAGTCGGCGTCCTCGAGCAGCGCGGTGCCGTCGAGCGCGTAGAGGTAGCCGAGCGAGGCGAACTCGGGGGTCCAGGCGACCTCGGCGCGCAGGATGTCGGGAGCGCCGGAGCCGGACTGGGCGGCCGTCTTGAACTTGTTCTGGGCGTCACCGAACGGAACGACCTGGTGGTCGATCGTGACGTTCGGGTACTCCTCGTTGAACTGGGCGATGAGCTCGTCGTAGACCGGGGCCTCGGTGTCGGCGCTGGACGTGTCCCACCAGGTCAGCTCGGCCTCGAGGCTGGCGGGGTCGACGCTCTCGGCGGCGTCCGGGTTGTCGTTCTGCGTGCTCGGCTCGTCGCTGCCGCAGGCAGCGAGGGTGAGCGCGAGCGCGGCGGTGCCGGCGAGTGCGGGCAGCAAGCGACGCATGAATGCTCCTTGTAGTGAGGACGGTCACGCGGAAGATAGCAACGCGATTGCAAGAAATGGAAGCCCTTGCAGTCATCGTTGCCGGATCCTTGCAGAGTGCTTGCACATTCACCCACCTGCAGGGTTGGATTGCGGCATGGCCACCCTCGCCGACATCGCTGCCCAGGCGGGCGTCAGCGAGGCCACCGTGAGCCGGGTCCTCAACGACAAGCCCGGCGTGAGCGACGCCGCCCGCCAGAACGTGCTGGCCGCGCTCGACGTCCTCGGCTACGAGCGCCCCAGCCGGCTGCGCCGCCGCAGCTCCGGGCTGGTCGGCCTGGTGGTCCCCGAGCTCGAGAACCCGATCTTCCCGGCCTTCGCCCAGGTCATCGACGACGCCCTGGCCAGCCGCCGCTACACGCCGGTGCTGTGCACCCAGTCCCCCGGCGGCATCTCCGAGGACGAGTACGTCGAGTCGCTGCTCGACCACGGCGTCGCCGGCATCCTCTTCGTCTCCGGCCGCCACGCCGACACCCGCGCCGACCACCAGCGCTACCACGCGCTCATCGAGCGCGGCATGCCCGTGGCCTTCGTCAACGGCTACGCGCCCGGCCTCTCCGCCCCCTTCTTCTCCACCGACGACCTCGAGGCCATGCGGCTGGCGGTCACCCATCTCACCCAGCTCGGGCACACGCGCATCGGACTGGCCATCGGCCAGCGGCGCTACATGCCGGCGCGGCGCAAGATCGAGGGCTTCGTCGCGGCACTGCGCAGCACCCTCGGGCTCGAGGAGGCCGAGGTCGCGGACTGGGTCAGCGAGAGCCTGTTCAGCGTCGAGGGCGGGGCCGCCGCGACCCGGGAGCTGGTCGAGCGCGGTGCCACCGCCGTCGTCTGCGGGTCGGACCTGATGGCGCTGGGCGCGGTCCAGGCGGTCCGCGAGGCGGGCCGCTCCGTACCCGACGACGTCTCCGTCATCGGCTTCGACGACTCGCGGCTGCTGCGCTTCATCGACCCGCCGCTCACCACGATCCGGCAGCCGGTCGCCGCGATCGGCCTGGCCGCGGTGGCGGCGCTGGCAGACGCGATCGAGGGCGAGCCGGTGCCGGCCCACGAGTACCTCTTCGAGCCCGAGCTGGTGCTGCGCTCCTCGACGGCGCCCGCGCCGGTCGCGGCGTCGCGCTGACTCCCCCGGCCGTCAGCCGATCTGGGTGCCGACGGCCGAGCCGACGGCGTACGTGACCCCCATCGCGACCAGCCCGCCGGTCACGTTGCGCAGCACCGCGCGGCCCGTCGGGCCGTAGCCGAGCCGGGCGCTGGTCCAGCCGGTCAGCGCCAGCGCGACGGCCACCGACACGACGGTGAGCGGGATGCGCAGCGTCGCCGAGGCCAGCGTGATCGTGAGGAGCGGCAGCATCGCGCCGACCGTGAAGGCCAGGAACGACGCCCAGGCCGCCGCCCACGGGTTCGTGAGGTCGCCCGGGTCGATGCCGAGCTCGATGTCGGCGTGGGCGGCGAGCGCGTCGTGCTCGGTGAGCTCGACCGCCACCTCGCGGGCCAGCTCCTCGCTGAGCCCCTTCTGCATGTACATGCCTGCGAGCTCCGCGAGCTCGTCGTGCGGGTCCTCGGCCAGCTCGCGGCGCTCCTTGTCGAGCAGCGCCCGCTCCGAGTCGCGCTGGGTGCTCACCGAGACGTACTCGCCCGCAGCCATGCTGATCGCGCCGGCCACCACACCCGCCAGGCCGGCGACCAGAATCGCGGTCCGGTCGCTCGTCGCGCCCGCCACGCCCATGACGAGGCCCGCGATCGAGACGATGCCGTCGTTGGCGCCGAGCACCCCCGCCCGCAGCCAGTTCAGCCGGGCACCGAAGCTCTCCGTGTGCGGCTCGTCGTCGTGCGGCCCCACCGGCAGGTGCACCGCGCCCGGGTCTCCGGTCATGGACCCATCGTGGTGTGCCGGTCCGCGCCGGACAAGGAAGGTGAGGCAGGGCTGGGCTTCGGCCGCGGGGGCGTCGCGATCCCCGGATATCCGGGGATCGCCCCGCTTCTGGGCCACTGGAGTGCCCTGGAAGCGGGGCGAGTGGCCGAGCGGTGGGACAGACGAGGCCACGGGGCGATCCCCGGCGGCCTCGTCTCTGGCGTGGAGAGGGTTACAGACCCAGGTCCCGGCCGATGAGCTCCTTCATGATCTCGTTCGAGCCGGCCCAGATCTTCGTGACGCGGGCGTCGCGCCAGGCACGGGCCACGCGGTACTCGTTCATGAAGCCGTAGCCACCGTGCAGCTGCACGCAGTGGTCGAGCACCTCGCTCTGCACCTGCGCGGTCCACCACTTCGCCTTGGCGGCGTCGATCGGGCTCAGCTCGCCGCGGGTGTGCGCCATGACGCACTGGTCGACGTAGTGCTGGGTGACCTCGACCTGCGTGTAGAGCTCGGCCAGCAGGAACTTGTTGTGCTGGAACTGGCCGATGGACTGCCCGAACGCCTTGCGGTCCTTGCAGTACTGCAGCGTCTCGTCGAGGATCTGCGCCGCGTGGGCGAGGTTGGTGATCGCCGACCCCAGCCGCTCCTGCGGCAGGAACGTCATCATGTGGATGAAGCCCTGGTCGAGCTCACCGATGATGTTGGCGTCGGGGACGCGGACGTCCTCGAAGAACAGCTCGGCGGTGTCCGACTCGTCCTGGCCGACCTTGTCGAGCTTGCGGCCGCGCGAGAAGCCAGGCATGTCGGCCTCGACGCCGAAGAGCGTGATGCCCTTGGCCTTCTTCTCCGGGCTGGTGCGCGCGGCGACCACGACCAGGTCCGCCGAGTAGCCGTTGGTGATGAAGGTCTTCGACCCGTTCAGCACCCAGCTGTCGCCGTCCTTGACGGCGGTGGTCTTCAGCGCGGCCAGGTCAGAGCCGCCGGACGGCTCGGTCATGCCGATGGCGGTGAGGACCTCACCGCTGCAGAACCCGGGCAGCCACCGCTGCTTCTGCTCGTCGTTGGTCAGGTGCACGAGGTACGGCGCCACGATGTCGCTGTGGATGCCCACGCAGGAGGGCAGCGCCATGTTCACCTTGGCGAGCTCCTCGGTGAGCACGGCGTTGAAGCGGTAGTCGCCCGCCTCGGAGCCGCCGTACTCCTCGGGGATCTCCAGCCCGAGGAACCCCTGCTTGCCGGCCGCGAGCCAGAAGTCCCGCGGCAGCGCCTTCTCCTGGATGTGCTCCTCGACGTGGGGCACCACCTCGCGGTCCAGAAACTCCTTGACCGACGAGCGGAAGGCCTCGTGGTCCTCGTCGTAGATCGTCCGCTTCATGCCTGAATCCTACTCACGAGTAGTCAAGAGCGGCTGTTGCTCAGGTCACCCGCCGCCGTCCGCTTGTGCAAACTCGCGGCCACCCTGCCGATTGCAGGATCCCCACTCACCCGCACCCCCTCCGCTCGCACAGCGTCGCCGATCCGGACCGGCCGGGAAACCGCGACGTCGCCGCTGCCCCGCCACGGGACCGGCGGAGGTAGCGACATGACCCCGTCCTAGGAACGGGACCGGTGCTGGCATGCTCGTGAGACCAGCACTCCCGTCCGGCCGCCGACAGCGGTCGGCTGGACCACCGGGACGCAGTACTGCCCACATGGTTTGATCGTTCAAACCGTGGGGTACGACCCGGTCACCGATCATCAGGAGGGTTTCGTGGAGATCTGGCCCGGGACGGCCTACCCGCTGGGGGCGACGTTCGACGGCAGCGGCACCAACTTCGCGCTGTTCAGCGAGGTCGCCGACCGCGTCGAGCTGTGCCTGTTCGACATCGGCCCGCGCGGCAAGGTCACCGAGACCCGCGTGGAGCTGAAGGAGGTCGACGCCCACGTCTGGCACTGCTACCTGCCCACGGTCCAGCCCGGCCAGCGCTACGGCTACCGCGTGCACGGCCCGTGGGACCCGGAGAACGGCCTGCGCTGCAACCCCAACAAGCTGCTGCTCGACCCCTACGCCAAGGCCACCAGCGGCGAGATCGACTGGGACCAGGCCTGCTTCGGCTACAACTTCGGCGACCCCGACTCCCGCAACGACGAGGACTCCGCGCCGCACATGACGTACGGCGTCGTCATCAACCCGTTCTTCGACTGGGAGGGCGACCGCCAGCTCTTCATCCCCTACAACGAGTCGGTCATCTACGAGGCCCACGTCAAGGGCCTCACCCAGCTCCACCCCGACGTGCCCGAGGAGCTGCGGGGCACGTACGCCGGGCTGGCGCACCCGGCGATCACCGAGCACCTGAAGCGGCTCGGCGTCACCGCGATCGAGCTGATGCCGGTGCACCAGTTCGTCCAGGACAGCACGCTGCTCGAGAAGGGGCTGCGCAACTACTGGGGCTACAACACGCTGGGCTTCTTCGCCCCGCACGCCGAGTACGCCGCCGCGTCGCGGCAGAAGGGCCGTGAGGGCCAGCAGGTCCAGGAGTTCAAGTCGATGGTCAAGGCGATGCACGCCGCGGGCATCGAGGTGATCCTCGACGTGGTCTACAACCACACCGCGGAGGGCAACCACCTCGGCCCCACGCTGAGCTTCAAGGGCATCGACAACCCGGCGTACTACCGGCTCGTCGAGGACGACAAGCGCTACTACATGGACTACACCGGCACCGGGAACTCCCTCAACGTCCGGCACCCCCACTCGCTGCAGCTGATCATGGACTCGCTGCGCTACTGGGTGACCGAGATGCACGTCGACGGGTTCCGGTTCGACCTGGCCGCGACGCTGGCCCGCGAGTTCTACGACGTCGACCGGCTGGCGACGTTCTTCGAGCTCGTGCAGCAGGACCCGGTCGTCAGCCAGGTGAAGCTGATCGCCGAGCCGTGGGACATCGGCCCCGGCGGCTACCAGGTGGGCGGCTTCCCGCCGCAGTGGACGGAGTGGAACGGCGCCTACCGCGACACCGTGCGCGACTTCTGGCGGGGCGAGCCGTCGCTGGGCGAGTTCGCCAGCCGCATCGCCGGCTCCTCCGACCTCTACGAGCACACCGGCCGCCGGCCGTTCGCCAGCATCAACTTCGTCACCGCCCACGACGGCTTCACGCTGCGCGACCTCGTCTCCTACAACGAGAAGCACAACGAGGCCAACGGCGAGGACAACAACGACGGCGAGAGCCACAACCGCTCGTGGAACCACGGCGTCGAGGGCCCGACCGACGACCCCGAGATCCTCGAGGCGCGGGCCCGCGAGCAGCGCAACATCCTCGCCACCCTGCTGCTCAGCCAGGGCGTGCCGATGCTGCTGCACGGCGACGAGATGGGTCGCACCCAGCACGGCAACAACAACACCTACGCCCAGGACAGCGAGATCAGCTGGGTCCACTGGGACGAGGCCGACGAGCCGCTCATCGAGTTCACCGCGGCCCTGGTGAAGCTGCGCCACGACCACCCGACGTTCCGGCGCAAGCGGTTCTTCACCGGCACCTCGGTCCGGGTCCCCGACGGCGGCGACGGCGACCGGCTCAACGACATCGTCTGGCTCCACCTCGACGGCCGGCCGATGGAGCAGGAGGACTGGGACAACGGCACGGCGCAGGCCATCGGCATGTACCTCAACGGCCACGGCATCGCCGGCCTCGGCCCGCGCGGCCAGACGATCGTCGACGACCACTTCCTGCTGTACTTCAACGCCGACGGCCCGACCGAGGTCGTGCTGCCGCCCGAGGAGTACGCCGAGTCGTGGGACGTCGTGATCGACACCGGCGGCGCGCTGTCGCGGGAGGACGCCTACGCCGCGGGGGCCGCGCTCAAGCTCGAGACCCGCAGCGTCGTGGTGCTCCGCGAGCACCAGGAGCAGGCCCCGGAGCCCGACCACTCGGTGGCGGCCTCCCTGGCGGCGCACGCCAAGCGGGGCTGAGGCCCGGATGCGCGTCCCGGCCAGCACCTACCGCCTGCAGGTGACGGCGGACTTCGACCTGCACGAGGCGGCCCGGCGGCTGCCGTACCTCCACGCGCTGGGCGTCGACTGGGTCTACCTGTCGCCGCTGCTCGCGGCGGAGCCGGGCAGCGACCACGGCTACGACGTCGTCGCCCACGACCGGGTCGACGATTCCCGTGGCGGCAAGGACGGCCTGGCCGTCCTCGCCACCGAGGCCCGTCGCCTCGGCATGGGCGTGCTCGTCGACATCGTCCCCAACCACGTCGGGGTCGCGACGCCCGCCCACAACGCCTGGTGGTGGGACCTGCTCACCCACGGCCGCGGGTCGCGGTTCGCGTCGGCGTTCGACGTCGACTGGGAGGCCGGCGGCGGCAGGATCCTGATCCCGGTGCTCGGCGACGACGACCGCTCGCCGGAGGGCGGACCGGTCGGCAACCTCGCCGTCGTCGACGGCGAGCTGCGCTACCACGACAACCGGTTCCCGCTGGCACCCGGGACGTGGAGCGAGGGCGACGACCCGAACGAGGTCCACGACCGGCAGCACTACGAGCTGGTCAACTGGCGCGTGGGCGACACCGACCTCAACTACAGGCGGTTCTTCACCGTCACCTCGCTGGCCGGCATCCGGGTCGAGGACCCCGCCGTCTTCGACGCAAGCCACGTGGAGATCCGGCGCTGGTTCGACGAGGGGCTGGTCGACGGCCTGCGCGTCGACCACCCCGACGGGGTCCGCGACCCGAAGGGCTACCTCGACGACCTCGCCCGGCTGACCGGCGGCGCCTACGTGCTCGTCGAGAAGATCCTCGAGCCCGGCGAGGAGCTGCCGCGGTCCTGGGCGACCGCCGGCACCACCGGGTACGACGCCCTCGCGCTGGTCGACCGGGTGCTCACCGACCCCGCCGGCGAGAAGCCGCTCGACGCCCTCGAGGCGCGGCTGCGGGGCGGCGAGCTCCACTGGCCCTCCTACGTCTTCGCGCGCAAGCTCGAGGTCGCGCAGGGCTCCCTGCGCGCCGAGGTGCGCCGCATCGTGCGCGAGGTCCGCGAGCTCGACACCTCCGTGGCGGAGCCCGTCCTGGAGGAGGCCGTGGCGACCCTGCTGGCCGCCTTCCCCGTCTACCGCTCGTACCTCCCCGAGGGGCGTGACCACTTCGACGAGGCGCTCGAGCGGGCCCGGATCGACGCCCAGCACCTCGACCCGACGGCGTTCGAGGTCCTCGAACGGGTGCTCGGCGACCCCGACGCGGAGCCCGCCAAGCGCTTCCAGCAGACCAGCGGCATGGTGATGGCCAAGGGCGTCGAGGACTGCTCCTTCTACCGCTACTCCCGGCTCACCTCGCTCAACGAGGTGGGCGGCGACCCGTCGACGTTCGCCCTCGACGTCGCGGCCTTCCACGACGCGATGGTCCGGCGGCAGGCCGACTGGCCCCACGGCATGACGACGCTGACCACCCACGACACCAAGCGCAGCGAGGACGTCCGGACCCGCATCAACGCGCTCGCCGAGGTGCCGCAGCGGTGGGAGGAGGCGCTGGACCGGCTGCTGGCCCTGGCGCCGCTGCCGGACCCGGGCTTCGGCTCGCTGCTGTGGCAGGCCGTGCTCGGAGCCTGGCCCGCGAGCCGCGACCGGCTCCACGGGTACGCCGAGAAGGCGATGCGCGAGGCCGGCGACCACACGACCTGGACGGCGGTCGACGCGGACTACGAGGCGGCGGTGCACGCCGCCGTCGACGCCACGTTCGACGACCCGCGGGTGGCCGAGGTCCTCGAGGGGCTCGCCGCCGACCTGGCCGGCCCGGGGTGGAGCAACGCACTGGCCGCGAAGCTGGTGGCCCTCACGATGCCGGGCGTCCCGGACGTCTACCAGGGCAGCGAGCTGTGGGAGCAGAGCCTCGTCGACCCCGACAACCGGCGGCCGGTCGACTTCGACGTCCGCGCCGACATGTTGTCCGAGCTGTCCCGGTCGTCCGCGACCGGAGCGGCGCCCCCGGGGCTCACCGACCGGCTCGACGACCCCGGCAGCGCCAAGCTGCTGGTCACCCACCGGGCGCTCACGGCCCGGCGCGACCGGCCCGGGCTGTTCACGACGTACCGGGGTCTGGCTGCGGACGGCGAGGCGGCCGACCACGTCCTCGCCTTCGACCGCGGCGGCGCCGTCACCGTCGCCACCCGGCTGCCGGTCGGGCTGGCCGCGCGCGGCGGCTGGGGGGGGACCACCCTCACCCTGCCGGCCGGGACGTGGCGCGACGCGCTCAGCGGCCGCGCGGTCTCGACGGGCTCGACGCCTGGTGCCGCAGGCCCGAACGAGGTGCAGCTCGCCGACCTGCTCGCGGACCTGCCCGTCGCCCTGCTGCTCGAGGAGGACAAGTGAGCCGAGGTCGCTTCGACGTCTGGGCGCCGGCGCCCGACCGGGTCCGACTGCTGGTCGACGGCGACGTCGTCGACATGGAGCGCGCGGGGGACGGCTGGTGGACCCCGGCAGCCGCGGTGCCGGACGGCGAGGTCGACTACGGCTACCTGCTCGGCGACGACGACACCCCGCGCCCCGACCCGAGGTCGCGGCGGCAGCCCCGCGGCGTCCACGACCTCTCGCGCACGTTCGACCCGTCGACGTACGTCTGGAACGACCACACCTGGACCGGCCGCCAGCTGGCCGGCTCGGTGGTCTACGAGCTCCACCTCGGCACCTTCACCCCCGAGGGCACCCTCGACGCGGCGCTGGAGAAGCTCGGGCACCTGCGCGAGCTCGGCGTCGACCTCGTCGAGCTGATGCCGGTCAACGCCGTCAACGGCACCCACAACTGGGGGTACGACGGCGTGCTCTGGCACGCCGTCCACGAGCCGTACGGCGGCCCCGAGGCCTACATGCGCTTCGTCGACGGCTGCCACGCGGCGGGGCTCGGCGTCATCCAGGACGTCGTCTACAACCACCTCGGGCCGTCCGGGAACTACCTGCCGCTCTTCGGGCCCTACCTGAAGACCGGGCGCAACACCTGGGGCGACCTGGTCAACCTCGACGGGGACGGGTCGGCCGAGGTCCGGCGCTACATCCTCGACAACGTGCGGATGTGGCTGGAGGACTACCACGTCGACGGGCTGCGGCTCGACGCCGTGCACGCGCTGTCCGACGAGTCGGGCCGGCACCTGCTCGAGGAGATGGCGGTGGAGGTGGCGGCACTCTCCGCCCACCAGCGACGGCCGTTGACGCTGATCGCGGAGTCCGACCTCAACGACCCGCACCTCGTCACCCCGCGCGAGTCCCGCGGGTACGGGCTGGACGCGCAGTGGAGCGACGACTTCCACCACGCCGTGCACGTCGCGCTCACCGGCGAGACCGACGGCTACTACGCCGACTTCGCGCCGCTGTCGGCGCTGGCGAAGGTGTGCGAGCGGGGCTTCTTCCACGACGGCACGTGGTCGTCGTTCCGCGGCCGCGACCACGGCACGCCCGTGGACACGGACGCGATGCCGACGTGGCGGCTCGTGGTGTGCAGCCAGAACCACGACCAGATCGGCAACCGCGCCGTCGGCGACCGGATCACCGAGAAGCTCGACGAGCACCAGCTCGGCTGCGCCGCGCTGCTCACCCTGGCCGGGCCGTTCACCCCGATGCTCTTCCAGGGCGAGGAGTGGGGCGCCTCGACCCGCTTCCAGTTCTTCACCTCCCACCCCGAGCCCGAGCTGGGCCGGGCCACGGCGGAGGGGCGGATCACGGAGTTCGAGCGGATGGGCTGGGACCCCGACGTGGTCCCCGACCCGCAGGACCCCGAGACCTTCCGGCGCTCGAAGCTCGACTGGGCCGAGGCCACCTCGGGGCGGCACGCGCGGCTGCTCGACGCCTACCAGCGGCTCGGCGCGCTGCGCCGCGCGCTGCCCGAGCTGACGGACCCGTCGTTCGGGTCGGTGCGGTGCGAGGTCGACGAGGAGGCGCGGCTGTTCCTGATGCGGCGCGGGGGGCTGCTCGTGGCGGTCAACTTCGGCGAGCAGGAGGCCGTGGTCAAGGAGGCCGACCTGGGGCTGGGCGAGCTGCTGTTCGCCACCGGGCCGGACGTCGTCGCCGAGGACGTGCTGCGGCTGCCGGCCCACGCCGGCGCGCTGGTGCGGGCCCGGTAGGTCACCGCACCAGCGCGCCCGGCGCAGGGAGTCGGTTGAGGTCGGCCGGTCAGCCGGCGAGCTGGGCGAGGTCGATGACCTCTTCCTCCGGCGGCGCCTCGACCTCGAGCTCCTCGTCGAACTCGGAGAAGGTGATCGTGCCGGGCTCGTCGCCCTGCTCGACCTCCATCTTGAGGATGTAGTGCTCGCCGTCGACGGCGACCCACGCCTTGACCGGGTCACCCTCGTCGGTCTCACCCTCGACGATCACGGCCTCCTCGCCGTCGACCTCCTCGGTCTCGCCCTTGGTGACGTCGTTGTCGTCGCCGCCCTCGACCTCGTCGAGCAGCTCGTCGAGGTCGCAGAAGGAGGCGACATCGGCCTGCTCGGGCGGCATGACGACCCACTTGTCGCCGACGAGGCTCATGATCTGGCCGGCCGCGCCACCGGCGGTGGCCTGCCAGAACGCCTCGTCCGGGCGGAACCAGGTCTGGTCGCCCGTGCTGCGGATCTCGGCGGTCCCGCCCATCACGCTGATGGTGCCGTCGCAGCTGCCCTCGGTGGTGATGCGCATGTCGAGCGAGATCTCCTGGCCCTCGGCCTGGATGTCCCCCTGCACGCGGACCGAGCTCAGCGCCTTCATGTCCTCGGCGGCGGCGTCGGTGATCTCCTGCGCGGACTGGTCGGCGAACCCGCCGCCGCAGCCCGACAGCAGCAGGCCCAGCGCGGCGCCCCCGATTGCGGTCTTCTTGTTCAGCACTCCGGCTTCTCTGGTCACCCGGCCATCAGACCACACCGACCGACTCCCGCTCGGAGGCGGGCAGCGGGGCGGGAGCGTCCTCGGGCTCGCGCCAGCCGTGCCGCTCCCACCAGCGGGCCATCGGCGCCGGCGCCCACCAGTTCCAGCGGCCGAGCAGCTTCATCGTCGCCGGCACCAGCAGCGCGCGCACCACCGTCGCGTCGAGCAGCAGCGCGACCAGCATGCCGATGCCGATCATCTTCATGAAGACGATGCCCGAGAGGCCGAAGGCACCGATGACCACGCCGAGCAGCAGCGCGGCACTGGTGATGATCCGGCCGGTCTTCTGCACGCCGGCCGCGACGGCCCGGGTGTTGTCGTGGCTGCGGTCCCACTCCTCACGCACCCGGGACAGCAGGAACACCTCGTAGTCCATGGACAGGCCGAACAGGATCGCCAGCATCAGGATCGGGTTGGTCGCGTCGAGGAAACCGGTGGACTCGAAGCCGAGCAGGTCGGACAGGTTGCCGTCCTGGAAGATCCAGGTGACCACACCGAACGACGCGGTGATCGAGATGGCGTTCATGACGACCGCCTTCACCGGCAGCACCACCGACCCGAAGGCCAGGAACAGCAGAACCAGCATCACGCCGACGACGATCAGGCCCATCCAGGGCAGGTGGTCGCCGACCGAGGCGATGAGGTCGACGGTGTCGGCGGTCAGCCCGCCCACCAACACCTCGCCGGACGCCGGCTCGATCCCGCGCAGCTCGCGCACCAGGTCCTGGCTCGCCTCGCTCTGGCTGTTGCCCTCCCAGAACGCCCGCAGCAGCGTCGTCCCGTCCTTCGCGGCCACCGGCTGAACGCCGATCACCCCGTCGACCGCCGCGACCTCGCGGGTGTACGCCGCTACGTCGCGGTCGTCGGTTCCCTGCAGCAGCAGGTTGGCGCTGGAGCGCTCGGGGCCGAAGTCGGTGTTGAGCCGCTCGGCGGCGACCTGCGCCGGGGCGTCGGCGGGCAGGATGCGGTGGTCGACCGAGCCGAACGTGGCGTTGAGGAACGGCGACGCGACCGCGAGCAGCGCCCCGGTGACCACCACCATCACGACGACGGGGCGGCGCATCACGCCGTGGGCGAGCCGAGCCCAGCGGCCGTGCTCGTCGCCGACCGCGACGGGCCGGTGCCGGCGCCACGGCATCCGGCCGGCGTCGATCCGCCGCCCGAGCAGCCGCAGCACCGCGGGCAGCACGGTCAGCGCGGCCAGCATCGCGACCAGCACGGCCGCCATGCCGCCGTACCCCATGCTCCGGAGGAAGCCCTGCGGGAAGACCAGCAGCGACGACATGGCCGCGGCCACGGTCAGGCCGGAGAACAGCACGGTGCGGCCGGCGGTGGCCATGGTGCGCTCGGTCGCGGTGGCCGACGCGGCCGGGTCGTCGGCCGGCAGCGCCAGCAGCTCCTCGCGGAAGCGGCTGATGACGAAGAGGGCGTAGTCGATGGCCAGGCCCATGCCCAGCAGGGTGATCACGTTGACGGAGAAGACCGAGACCTCGGTGGCCTCCGTGAGCAGCCGGATCACCGCCAGCGACCCCACCACGGCGAGCGCGCCGACGAGCGCCGGCATCGCGGCCGCCACCAGGCTTCCGAAGATCAGCAGCGCGAGCAGCACCACGATCGGCAGCGAGATCTCCTCGGCACGGCGCAGGTCCTCGGAGGTGATCTCGTTGACGTCGCCGTAGACGGCGAAGGCGCCCGCCAGGTCGGTGCGCAGCACCTCGGACTCGAGGGCCGGCTCCAGGCGGTCCCAGTTGTCGAGCAGCGCGTCCTGGCCCTCGCCGGCCAGCGACACGTGGACCTGGACGGCGCGGCCGTCGCCGCTGATCATGTCGGGGCTGCGGGTGTCGTACCAGCTGCGGACGGTGTCGACAGTCCCGGCCGGGACGGCGGCGAGGACCTCGTCGACCGCCTCGCGGAACTCGGGGTCACGGGCGGTCAGCTCGTCGCTCGAGTAGATCGCGACGACGTCGACGCCCTGGTTGCCCAGCGCCTCGCGCTCGGCCACGAACGCCCGCGCCGACTCGCTGTCGGGGTCGTCGAAGCCGCCCTGCGACAGGTGGTCGAACACCCCCGCGCCGTACACGCCGGCGGTCAGCACCACCGCGACCCCGGCCAGCAGCACGGCCCACGCCCGCCGGGCCACGAAGGCCCCCCAGCGCTCCATCATGACGACTCCTTGTGACACCCCATCAGGAAAGTGAACACTGTTCACGGTAAACGGTGTAAACTAATGGCGTCAACGGCGGGGCAGGGTGGCCCGCCACTGGTCTGGACGAGAGGATGGCCGGGTGACGCAGGTGGACCGGGCCGGCTCCCGCCGGGAGCGGCAGCGCGAGGCGACGTTCGACGAGATCGTGCGCGTCTCCCGCGAGCTGCTCGCCGAGAAGCAGGAGCTCTCGCTCCGCGCGGTCGCCGGGCGCATGGGCATGACCGCGCCCGCCCTCTACCGCTACGTCGCCAGCTACCAGGACCTGGTCGACCTGGTTGCCTTCGAGATCGACAAGGCCGCGACCGCGGGGTTCCGCGACGCCGCCGCCCGCTGCGCCGAGGACGACCCCGCCGGGCGGCTCCTCGTCTCGTCGGCGGCGTTCCGGCGCTGGGCGCTGACCAGCCCGCGCGAGTTCTCGCTGGTGTTCGCCAACCCGATCGCCGACGGGTCGTGCGCCCGTCGCGACCTCCTCACCGCGGCGACCTCCGGCCACTACTTCAACGGTCTGCTCCTCGACCTGTGGGAGCACACCCGCTTCCCCCACCCCTCCCTCGACGAGCTCGACCCGGCGGTGGCCGAGGCGCTGCGCGACCCGTTGCTGCCGATCGACCTCGAGCGGGTGCCCGAGGACCACCGCGGCCTGCTGTGGGTCTTCATGTCCGCGTGGACCGGGCTGTACGGCGTGGTGACGCTCGAGGTGTTCGGCCACCTCGACCCGCGGGTCATCGAGAGCGGCGCCATGTTCGCCGCGTTCGTCCACGAGTGGATGGGCCGGCTCGGCATGGACGACGACCGCGAGCGGCTCGAGGCGCTGCTCGCCGAGGAGCTCGCCCGCTGAACCTGCACCCTCGGGCCGGGACGGCGTCGTCTCCCGGGACAGGTTGTCCGTCGCAGGATTGAGATCGGGCAGCGGGGGTAGGACCCCGTCGACACCACCGGGGGAAGGTGACTGACATGTCCATGGGCTCCATCGAGGTCGAGCCGGGCGCCCTTCGCGCCGCTGCCGCCCGGCTGCGGTCGGCGACCTCGCCGCTCGTCGACTACGACTTCCCCGAGGAGCACGTGACTCCGACCTCCTTCGGACACGTCGAGCTCGCCGCCTGGTTCCTCGCGGTCGTCGACCAGTGCGACAAGGCCGGTCAGGCGCTCGGCGCCGGAGGTGAGTCCCTCGCCGGTCGCCTGGCCGCCGCCGCGGACGACTTCACCGCCACCGACCAGGGTGTCGCGAGCGGGTTCCGGCCCGGAGGCACGGCCCCGTGACCGCGCCGCCCTCGCGCGAGCTCGGCGAGACCCTCGACCCGCGTCAGCTCGTCCCCGGCGACCCCGGCCACGTGGACGCCAACGTCGCCGCCCTGCGCCGCGAGCACACCCGGATCGGCGACCGCTACGACCTCGTGCGGTCGGTCGCCGTCCCCGGCTGGACCGGCCTGACGGCCTGGGCCTACGAGGCAGCCCACGACGCCGAGCTCACCCGCTGGAAGGCCATGCTCTCGCTGCTGGAACAGGCGGCCTCGGCCCTCGCCACGTACGCCGCCGCCCTGCGCGGCGCGCAGGCGCAGGCCCAGGTGGCGATCGACCGCTGGGAGGAGGGCGAGCGCGCCACCCGCGGGGCGGTGGCCGCGCACAACGCCGCCGTGCAGGCCTGGAACACCGCGGCCTGCGCACCCGCCCCGTCCCACTCCCCGTTCGGCGGGCTGCCGGTGCCCGTACTCCGACCCGCCCCGCCCGGACCGTTCATCGACCCCGGAGAGTCCGTCCGGGAGGAGGCCCGTCAGGTCCTGGCGCAGGCCCGGGCCGGCCTCGAGGAGGCCGGACAGGCCGCACTGGTTGCCTTGGGAGGGCTGGAAGGCGCACGCACCGAGGGTGACGCCGACGTGCTCGGCGCCGACGCGAGTGCCGAGGGGCCCTCGTTCAGCTGGCGCTCCTGGGAGGACACATTCGGCAGGGACCCGGCGACCGGCCGCGACGGCTCGTACGACGACCGCCACGACGGTGGCCCGTTCAAGATCAGCCTGGGGCACGTCGAAGGCCAGGCGTGGGTCGCGCGCGCCGAGGGCAGCTGGGAGGACTACTGGGGGCCGGTCCGGGTCAACGCAGACGGGTCGGTCACGATCCTCGCCGCGTCCGGCGAGGCCGAGGCCACCATCGACGGGGACGGTGTGCGGGTCAACGCCGAGGCCACGGCCACCGCCGTCCGGCTCGAGGGCAGCACCGGCCTGGAGGGGGGACATGCCGAGGTCGGGCTGGCCGGCGACGCGTTCGCCGGAGGCACCGCCGGCGGGCACTTCGTCGCCGACCGCACGGGACTGCACGCCGGTGGTGAGGTCTTCGCGGGTGGGAGGGCCGGCGTCGACCTCGAGGGTGACGTCGGCGGCGTCGGTGGTGGCGTCACCGCCGAGGGCTGGGCGGGATTCGGCCTGGCGGGCGACGTCGACCTCGGCTGGGACGACGGAGCCTTCACCGTGGGAGGCTCGGGTGGTCTGGCGTTCGGGCTCGGCGGCAAGGTAGGTGGCGAGGTGACGCTGGACTTCCCCGAGATCTGGGAGACCGGCGGCGACGTCGTGGAAGGGATCGGCTCATGGCTGGACTGACCAGCAGCACGGTGACGACGGGGGGCCGGCCGTGAAGGACCTGCCGATCCCCGTGGAGCTCCGGCTGCCGTCCGCGGCGTGGTCGCGGCGTGACCCCGACGCCCATGGCGTCCCCACGGCGGCCTTCCTGGCCCTGCGCGAGAGCGGCGACAACTCGGACTACGCGCCCGTCCTCACGGTCAGCGGCGGCTGGCACGAGCACGGCGTGGACCTCGACCGCATCGGTGACGAGTCACTCGACGTGCTGGCGGCCCAGGCCTCCGACGTCCGGCTGCTCGAGCGCTCGCGACACGGCAGCGACCGCGCCCCGGGCCTCACCCAGCTGCTGGCGGCCACGGCGACGGTTGACGGCCGCACCCACCAGCTCCGCCAGGGCCAGGTCCTGACGGCCCTCGTCGACGTGGGCCGGCCCTCCCGCGCGATCGTCCTGCTGTACACCCTGACCTGCACCGAGGAGCAGCTCCCCGTGGCGGGGCGGGAGTTCCAGCAGTTCGTGGCGGCAGCCACGCCGGTGGCGCCACCAGGCGTCGAGCGGCTGTCGGGCTAGAACTTCCCCATCAGGAACAGCACCACCAGCACCACGATCGTGGCCAGCGCTCCGACCGCACCGATGACACCGAAGACCAGCCCGACAGTCTCGGCAGCGCCGCGCCGCAGCCGCAGCCCCAGCTGCTCCGCGACAGCCTCCACGAGGTCGCGGCCCTCCTCCGAGCTGAACCGGAAGTCGACCACCTGGCCGAACCGGCCGTGCTCGTCGAGCGCCCACACCTTCTGGACGCCGAGCTCCTTGACGCGGCCGTACATCCGCTCGCTCGAGCCCTTCACCTGGGGCACGCCGGCCACCCACTCCACGGTCCGGACGTCATCGGTCACCGTGTAGGTGCCGTCCTCCCGCACCGCGACGTGGTGGGTGTAGACCTTGGAGAGGCCCGCCTTGTTGAGCAGGCCGAACCATTGGGCGTCGACGATGTCGAGCGTGACGTCGAAGCCCCTGCGGGTCGGCGTGACGACGTACGGCGTGCCCTCCGCGGCCACCTCGACGCGGCGCCGGAGCTCCTCGGCGGTCACCGGTCCGACGTTCACTCCATCACCTCGTCGTCCACCTCGACGTCGAACGCGACGTCGGTGCCGTCGACGCCGGTCACGGTCACGGTGAGGCCGAGCCGGTCCTCGCCGGCCGCGAGGACGCACCGCATCCGGGTGTCCTCCTCGCCCTCGAGGTCCCCGGGGCAGTCGACGTCGTCGGGGGCCTGCCCGGCCATCTCCTCGAGCACCGAGCTCACCTGCCGCTCGACCTCCTGCTCGTCGACCGTGACCTGCTGGCTGCAGCCGGCGAGGGCGAGGACGAGGGCGGGCACCGCCAGCCGGGCGTGGGAACGGGCATGCATCCGAGAGCTCCTAGGTCGATCCGGGAACGGCCCGGCACAGTCTGCCGCACTCGGGTCGTCGCCGGGGGTCAGGAACCGGCCGGGCCCAGCAGCTCGTCGACCCATCCGGGGACGAGTGCCCCGGCGGGCCCCTGCCGGGTCTCGTCGAACAGCACCGACACCTCGCTGCGTGCGAGGTTGAGCTCGAGGGTGCGCGCACCGGCCCCGGCCGCCATCTGCACGAAGCCCGCGGCGGGGTGGACCGCGCCGGAGGTGCCGACCGCCACGAACAGGTCGGCGGAGTCGAGGGCGGCGAAGATCTCGTCCAGCCCGTAGGGCATCTCGCCGAACCACACGACGTCGGGGCGCAGCTCGGTGACGCCGCAGCGGGGGCACGGCGGCAGGTCGACCAGGTCCTCGGTCCACCGCATCCGGGCGGCGCAGGCGCGGCACAGTGCGGAGAGCAGCTCGCCGTGCATGTGCAGCACCCGCCGGGAGCCGGCCCGCTCGTGGAGGTCGTCGATGTTCTGCGTGATCACCAGCAGGTCGTCGCCGAGCGCCTCCTCGAGCCGCGCGAGCGCAACATGGGCCGGGTTGGGCGACACCTTCGCGAGCGAGCGCCGCCGGGCGTCGTAGAACCGGTGCACCAGGCCCGGCGCCAGGTCGTAGGCCTGCGGCGTCGCGACCTGTTCGACGCGGTGGCCCTCCCAGAGGCCGTCGGCGTCGCGGAAGGTCGGCACCCCGCTCTCGGCGGAGATCCCCGCTCCGGTCAAGACCACCACCCGCACGGTTCAACGCTATCGGCCGGCGCCCGCGAGTGTCGCGTGGCCCCTGCCGGGTACCGACTAGTCTGGCGGTGCCGCTGCACCACCATGTACGTCGACCGGCGTGCGCACGATCTCGGGGGGGAAGCGGAGCATGCCCACCCTTGCGTAGTCGCCGGAGACCCAGAACCCATCGACCCGACCGTACCCACGACGCCACGGGAGACCTGGTCCGCGAGCGGCGCGTACGCATCCTCGGCTGGGAGTTGACCTGGTGGCGGGAGGTCACCCGCTGGGGCGAGTCCGAGGTGCAGCGCGACACCTGGCTGCACCTGCGCCGCCGGCGCCGCGCGCGCTGACCAACTCCGCCCCGCAGCGGCTCAGTAGTACCAGGGGAACTGCGACCAGTCGGGGTCGCGCTTCTCGAGGAACTGGTCGCGGCCCTCGACCGCCTCGTCGGTCATGTAGGCGAGCCGAGTGGTCTCGCCGGCGAACAGCTGCTGGCCGACCAGGCCGTCGTCGATCAGGTTGAAGGAGTACTTCAGCATCCGCTGCGCCGTCGGCGACTTGGCGTTGATCTTGCGGCCCCACTCGAGTGCCTCGGCCTCGAGCTCGGCGTGGGGCACGACCTTGTTGACCATGCCCATCCGGTGCGCGGCCTCGGCGTCGTACTCATCGCCGAGGAAGAAGATCTCGCGCGCGAACTTCTGGCCCACCTGACGGGCGAGGTACGCCGAGCCGAAGCCGCCGTCGAACGAGCCGACGTCGGCGTCGGTCTGCTTGAACCGGGCGTGCTCGCGGCTGGCGAGCGTCAGGTCCGCGACGACGTGGAGCGAGTGGCCGCCGCCGGCCGCCCAGCCGTTGACCAGGCAGATGACGACCTTCGGCATGAAGCGGATCAGTCGCTGGCACTCGAGGATGTGGAGCCGACCGAGCCGCGCCTGGTCGGCCGGGGTGCGGGCGTCCTGGACGCCGCCCTCGGTGCCGGCCTCGTACTGGTAGCCCGTGCGGCCGCGGATCCGCTGGTCGCCGCCCGTGCAGAACGCCCACTTGCCGTGCCGCTCCCCCGGGCCGTTGCCGGTCAGCAGGACGCAGCCCACGTCGCTGGACGTGCGTGCGTGCTCGAGCACCCGCAGCAGCTCGTCGACGGTGTGGGGGCGGAAGGCGTTGAGCACGTCGGGCCGGTCGAAGGCGATCCGGACCGTGCCGTGCGCCCGGGCCCGGTGGTAGGTGAGGTCGGTCAGGTCCTCGAAGCCGGGGACCGGGTCCCAGGCCTCGGCGTCGAAGATCTCGGACACACCGTCGATCGCGCTCATGGCGGCAAAGGTATCGAGGGGCGACGCCCCGGTGACCAGCCGCCTGTCAGTGCGGGACGGCCTGGCCCGCGATCCGGGTTGCCAGCGCCGCGAGGTGCCCGAGCCGGGCGAGCTCGGAGTCGAGGAACGCCGGGCCGCCGCGGCGGCCGATGACCACGATCTCGTCGTCGTCGACACGGGCCCCGCAGACCAGGTTGACGTCGTCGGGGGCGCCGAGCCGGCCGCCGTGGACGTCGAGCGCGGCCCACGGGATCTCGTCGGGCGCGCCCTGCGTGGCGTGGCGGACGCCGTGGTCGCGGTGGATGCGTGCGCCCCAGTCGGAGCGGAAGACCGCGGGCAGCAGGTCGACGAGCCGGTCGAGGGCCTCGGTGGGGTGCTCGGTCAGGTCCTCGACGGCCTCGAGGTCGAGGAAGACGTTGCCGCCGGCGGCGTACCGGCTGATCCAGAGCACGTTCACGCCGTCGAGCTCGTTGCACGCCGAGACGATCTGGTCGGGCATGGCGCCCGGCGCGGTCTCGAGCAGCACGTCGTCGACCGCGACGCCGTCGCGGCCCTTCTCGACGATCTCGATGGCCTCGATGTCGCCGCCCGCCTCACCGATCGCGGCGGCGAGCCGACCGAGCGAGCCGGGCACGTCCGGCAGCTCCACGCGCAGCAGGAAGGGCATCTCACACGCTCCTCTTTCTGGTCCCTCGACCCTAGCCCGCCCGCGTTTCGCGCACATGACACTTTCAGCCTGCGGTCACCCGCCGTCGCGGCCCCGGGCGTGTGCTCAGCGGGTGGCCTCCAGCCGCAGCCGGAGGCCGGTCGCGCGCTGCGCCCGAGTCGCGACCGCGGCCCGGACCGCCGCCTCGGTGCCGACGACTCGCACGTGCTGCTGGGCGCGGGTCACCGCGGTGTAGAAGAGCTCGCGGGTGAGCAGCCGCGACCCCTCTTCGGGGAGCAGCACGGTCACCCGACGAGCCTGGCTGCCCTGGCTCTTGTGGATGGTCATGGCATGCATCGTCTCGACGGCGTCGAGCCGGCCGGGCGCGAACTCGCGCAGCCCGTCGGAGCCGGCGACGAACGCCCGCCGCCGGCCGTCGCGTCGGACGACGACGCCGATCTCGCCGTTGTAGACGTCGAGCGCATAGTCGTTGCGGGTCACCAGCAGCGGGCGGCCGACGTACCAGCGGTCGTGGAGCTCGACCCCCGGCTGCTCGGCCATCCAGCGCTCGACGTGGTGGTTCCACCGGCGTACGCCGTAGGGCCCCTCGCGGTGGGCGCACAGCAGCCGGAAGTCGTCGAGCTCGGCCAAGGCCGCCTCCGGGTCGTCGGCGAGGGCGGCCGCGCGCACGGCGGTGGCGGCGGCGACGGAGTCGGGGCGCAGCGCCGCCTCGAGCTCGTCCTCGGTGGCGGCCTCGACGAACTCGACCTGGTCCGAGGGCCGTCGCAGCACCGCGAGCACCTCGTCGGCGTCGTCACCGCGCAGCGCCTCGGCGAGCGCCTTGATGTCCTCCTCGGACCGGTAGTTGTGGGTGAGGGCGGCGACCGGCGAGCTGCCCCCCGAACCGAAGCCGGCCACGAGGTCGCTGAGCACGGCGCCCGCCCCGACGGACGTCAGCTGCTCGGGGTCGCCGACCAGGATCAGCCGGGACTGGGGGCGCATCGCCTCGAGCAGCCGGCCCATCATGGTCAGCTCGACCATCGAGGACTCGTCGACCACGACCACGTCGTACTTGAGCCGGTTGCCGCGGTCGTGGCGGAAGCGGGTGGCGTTGTCGGGGCGCCAGCCGAGCAGCCGGTGGAGCGTCACGCCGTCCGGGGCGCCGACCCGCTCCGCCGCCTCGCGGGAGGCCTCCGAGAGTCCGGCGACCGCGGCGAGCTCGGTGGCGACCGCCTCCTGGAGCCGCGTCGCGGCCTTGCCGGTCGGGGCGGCCACGGCCACCGAGAGCCGCTCCCCACGCGCCGCGGCCTGGTCGGCGAGCAGCACGAGCATCCGGGCCACGGTGGTGGTCTTGCCGGTGCCGGGGCCGCCGGTGAGGATCGTCGTCCAGCGGCGGGCGGCGGCCACCGCGGCGGCCTCCTGCTCGGCGCTGAACCGGCCGCCGCGGATGAGTCCGACAGCCGCCTCGAGCCGCGCGTCGTCGACCGGGGGCGGCGGCTGGGCGGCGCGGGCGAGCAGGTCGTCGAGCACCTGCGTCTCGAGCCGGTGGTAGCGGTCGAGGTAGAGCAGCCCGTGGTCCCAGCGGATCGCGCCCGCCTCGGCGAGCGGCGAAGCACGGACGGCCTCGGCCCAGCCGGCCGGGTCGGGCCAGGCCAGCTCGGGTGCGGACGCGGGGGCGGCGGCCAGGTCGAGGCAGACCGAGCCGCGGCGCACCGCCCGGACCGCGAGGGCGACGGCAAGCAGCACGCGTGCGTCCTCCTCGCCGCCGAGCGAGCCGAGCCGGGCGGCGACGTGGACGTCGGCGGCGTGCAGCAGCCCGCCGTCGTTGAAGGCCTGCAGCAGCCCGGTGGCGCCGGACGCCAGCCGCCAGTCGTGCTCGCTCGTCGGCTCGAAGAGCTCGGTCATCGGCGCGCCCCCTCCGCCTTCTCGTTCGTGAGCCCGTCGAGAAGGTCGCTCACCGCGACGACCAGCGCCGACGGCGGCCGCCACGAGAACACCCCGCACGGGTGGCCGTCGACCACCGGGGTCTCCGGCCCGCACATGCCGCGCAGGTAGAGGTAGAGCACCCCGCCGAGGTGGCGGTCGGGGTCGTAGCCGGGCAGCCGCCAGCGCAGGAACCGGTGGAGGACCGCGGCGTACAGCAGCGCCTGGAGGGGATAGTCGGAGTGACCCATCGCGGCGTCCAGCGCGTCGGGGCGGTAGCTGGCCGCGGTGAGCGGAACGTCCGCCGGGCCGAGCCAGTTGGTCTTGTAGTCGACGACGAGGTAGCGCGGCTCGGCCCCCCTGCCGCGGCTGTCGGGGTCGCCCGGGACCCGGAGCACCACGTCGACCGAGCCGGTGAGGTAGCCGCGCAGCGACTGCGCGCCCAGCTCCCCCACGAGCGCGTCGGCCCAGCCCCGGACCGGGTCGCCCTCGGGCAGGTGGCGGCGCAGCAGCGGCGCGAGGTCGCCGAGGCGCACGTCGGGGGCCCGGTCAAGGCCCGGCAGGTCGCCCCCGGCCAGCGGCAGCTCGAACTCCATCTCGCGCAGCCGGTCGGTGAGCGGGATCCGCCGCAGGGTGGTGTCGCCGGCCAGCGGCCCGAGCGGGCTGTCGCAGACCGCGACCAGCGCGTCGGCCAGCTCCTCGCGGTCGACGGGGACCGGCCACCAGCCGAGCTGCTCGTCGATGTGCCCCAGCAGCTCCTCGCGGAGGTCGGCGGCGTCGGGGTCGGCGTGCTCGAGGACGGCGTGGACCAGCGACCCGAACGTCGCCCCCACCGGCAGCCCCGCCATCGGCGACGGCACCTCGGCGGCCGGGTCCGTCGCGGGCGCCGGGTGGGATGGCACGGCGCCCCCGTCGCCCTGGAGCACGCCGAGCACCGGGTCGGCGGGCTCGTCGTCCTTGCCGGTGACCTCCGGCTCGCTGCCGACCGCACCCGCGATCGCTGCACCGGCGCCCGTGCCGGCGGCCCCGGCGGGCTGCTCGACCCGCGTCAGCGAGGAGTAGGAGCTGCGCCGCCAGGAGGTGTCGACGACGCGGGTGAAGGCACGGGCCGCCAACGGCGGCGGGGCCGGCAGCGACGGGTCGGCGCCGGGGTCGGCGTGGGCGGCGGGCTCGGGCGCGGGTCCGCCGCGATCGCGCCACCGGGCGAACAGGGCGACGACCTCGTCGTCGGAGGGCACCGGCGGCGCGTCGGGGACGGCCGTCTCCCCCGCCTCGCGCATCAGCATCCGGTGGAGCGGCGAGGCGACGGCGTTCTTGGTGGGCGCCCACCAGCAGACGACCTGCGACTTGGCGCGGGTGACGGCGACGTAGAGCAGCCGCAGCCACTCGCCCGCCTCCTCGTCCTGCCAGCGGCGGCAGTGGTCGGCCCAGCCGGCGCCTCCTCCGCCGACGTTGAGGCAACGCCGGCCCTCGTCGTCGTGGAACAGCGGCCGCGACGGCTTCGGGACGTGCCGGTCGGCGAGCGCGGGGAGGTAGACGACGGGGTACTCGAGGCCCTTGCTGGCGTGGATCGTGACGAGCTGGACCGCGGCGGCGTCGGAGTCGAGCCGCCGGGTGCGCTCCACGCCGCGGCCGGCCCGCCCCTCGGCAACCTGCTCGCGCAGCCAGGTGAGCAGCGAGACGAGGCCGAGGTGCTCGGTGAGCGCGACCTCGTGGAGGGCCTCCCCGATGTGGCGCAGGTCGGTGAGGCGGCGGTCGCCGCCGACCTCGGCGAGCACCCGCGCGGTCATGCCGCGCACGGTGGCGGCCTCGACCACGGCCGCGACGCCGCGGGAGGTTAACAGCTCCAGCCAGCCGCGCAGCACCTCGGCCACCTCGTCGGTGAGGTCGTCGCCGCGCCGGTCGATCTCCTCGGCGGTGTGGCCGAAGAAGCAGGTGAGCGCGGCGGACCGGACGCGGGTGCTGCGGTGGGGCTGCTCGAGCGCCTCGAGCACGGTGAGCCACTCGACGGCCGCGGGCGTCGCGAAGACGCTGCCGCCGCCGGCGATCACGGCCGGCACCCCGGCCTCGAGCAGCGCCTCGCGGGCGGCGGCGAGGTCGGCGTGGCGGTAGCTGATCACCGCGACGTCGCGGGGGCGGATCGGCTCGCCGTCGACGGTGGCTCCGGAGGCGAGCAGTCGCCGGACGTCGAGCGCGAGGTCGCGGGCGATGTGGGGCCGGACCTGCCCGACCGTGAGCGTGCCGGCGCCGCGGCGGCCGAAGTCGGAGCGGCGCAGCACCCGCACCCGGAACGGCGCCGGCGACGGGGCACCGACGAGCCGGGTCTTGTCGTGGTGGGCGGCGACGTCGCGCACCACGATGCGGTCGTCGCCGAGTGCGGCGCCGGCCAGGAGCGTCTGGAAGGAGTCGAGCAGCGGTGCGTCGCTGCGCCAGTTGACCGCGAGGGTCTGGCGGGAGGCCGCGGTCTCGGCCGCCTGGAGGTACGTCGCGACGTCGCCGCCGCGGAAGGCGTAGATGGCCTGCTTCGGGTCGCCGATCAGGACCATCGTGGCGTGGCCGGAGAAGGCCCGGTCGAGCACCTGCCACTGCACGGGGTCGGTGTCCTGGAACTCGTCGACGAGCACGATCCGCCACCGCTGCCGCATCCGCTGCCGGGCGGCGCCGTCGGGGTCCTCGAGCGCGTCGGCGAGCTGGCTGAGCAGGTCGTCGTAGGAGAGGATCCCGAGCCGTCGCTTGCGGCGGTCGAGCTCGGCGCGGACCGCCTCGGCGAACGCGACCCGGCGGCCGGCGGGCGTGCTGCGGTCCTCGTCGGCGGGCTCGAGCCGCGCCTGCGGGTCGGTGACGACGGCGCGCGCGATCGCCATCGCCTCGTCGTGGTCGAACGCGGCCCCCTCTGGCGCGAAGGCGAAGGCGCGCAGGTAGAGGTCGTCGACGGTCTCCTTGACCAGGTCGTCGAGGTCCTCGACGAGGCGGGCGCGGGAGTCGGTGTCGCCGGCGACCCCCAGCGAGTCGAGGACCAGCGAGCAGAACTGGTGGGTGGTGGCGATGGTCGCCGCGTCGAACCCGGCCAGCGCCTCGACGACCCGGCGGTGGCCGAGGCGGCGCTGCTCGTCGTCCCAGCCGCGCAGCAGCGCGACCAGGGCGGACTCGTGGCCGCCGGCGGCGGGCGGGTCGTCGCCGAGCACCCGCTCGGCCTCGACGAGCTGGGCGCGCACCCGCTCACGGAGCTCCTGGCTGGCGGCGCGGCCGAAGGTGACGACCAGCATCTCCTCGAGCCGGGCGTGGCCCTCCGCGACGTACCGGGTGACCAGGGCGCCGATGGTCCAGGTCTTGCCGGTGCCGGCGCTCGCCTCGAGCAGCACCGTCCCGGTCGGGAGGTCGGCGGTGATGTCGAACGGGGTCAGCTCGCTCACTCGCGCCTCGCTCATAGGGGCCCCACCTTCTCCCCGCCCGTCAGCAGCGGCTCCCACACCTGCCACGCGAGGTCGGGCAGCCCCGCCTCGACCAGCCGCCCGATCGGGGCGCCGCGGCCGTAGACCCGCTGGTGGGAGGCGTCGGCGTCCTCGCCCTCGATGCCGAACCTGTTGTGGGGGTCGGTCTCCCAGGCGCGGCGCGCGGCCTCGAGCGGCGACGCGTCGGAGCCCATCAGCTCATGCAGCCGGGCCTCGGCCCAGGCCGCGCCGGTCAGCACCGGCAGCGGGAGCGGCTCGGTGAGGCCGCGGTCGCGGAGCGCGACGAGCTCGCGCAGCCAGTCGGCGGCGCGGTGGTCGAGCGGCCCGCTGAGCGCCCGCTTCGGGCCGGCCCGCTCCCGGCCGACGGCGTGGGCGGTCCAGTGGTCGTCGGGGCGCGATGCGCTCAGTGCGAGCAGGTCCACCCAGACCTGCAGGCGCTGCTTGGGCTTGAGCCGGGAGTAGCCGAGGGAGACGATCCGCGACTCGTGGACGCCCGCGACGGTGCCGGTGAGCCGCCGGCCGCCCCCGAGGTCGACGTCGACGTCGAGCGAGCGACGCTCGCCCCGGCGGATCTCGGCCGTGCTGCTCAGCAGCTTCTGGCACTCCTCGACGACACCGTGCAGGGCGGCCTGGCCCAGCCCGCCCGGCGGGAGGCTGCCGGACAGCTGCACGGCGGTCATCACCGCCGTCGGGTCGCCGCCGGCGAGGACCTCGCGGAGCAGCTGGTCGCCGATCTGCCAGACCTCCAGCGCGTCCAGGCCGACCGGGATGGCGTCGCCGAGCTCGTCCGGCTCCAAG
The DNA here is from genome assembly GCF_042659625.1 of Nocardioides sp. GCM10027114. Classification (NCBI taxonomy): domain Bacteria; kingdom Bacillati; phylum Actinomycetota; class Actinomycetes; order Propionibacteriales; family Nocardioidaceae; genus Nocardioides; species Nocardioides sp. GCM10027114. Next base: position 122,977 of record NZ_JBHSSS010000003.1, on the reverse strand, counting down.
GGGGTCCCGACGTCGAGCCGCGAGCGCAGGAACGCCCGGACGGGGTGCATCAGGAACGCCTTGAGGTCGGCGAGCGAGACGTCGTCGGCGGGCCGCGGCGGCAGCGGCGCGGTGAGCAGGGGCGGCGGCTCGTGCCGTGGTCCGACAGCCGCCCGGGCGCCGGCGAGCGCGGCCCGGTCGAAGCTGAACGGCCGCTGCTGCGGGCCGCGCAGCTCGGGGTCGGCCCACTCGGCCGGGTCGGCCGCCGGGTCACCCGCCTTGAGGTTGCGGGCGTCGTACGGCTGGAGCGGGTGGCGGGTGTGGATCCGGTCGCGCACCGGCGCCGCGGTGGTGCGGTCGGCGGCGTCGAGGATCTCCCCCAGCGGCACCGCGGGCGGTCGCCGGGCGCCGGAGTGCTCGTTGGCGCCGGTGTAGGTGATGACGACGTGCTCGGTCGCGGCGAGCAGGGCGTCGAGCAGCAGCTGGCGGTCCTCGCTGCGCGCGTCGCGCTCACCGGTGAGCGGGCGACGGCCCAGCACGTCGTCGCCGTCGACGGCCCGCGACCGGGGGAAGACCCCGTCGTCGAGGCCGACCAGGCAGACCACCCGGTGGGGCACCGACCGCATCGGGACCATGGTGCAGACCGTGAGGGTGCCGGTGCGGAAGTTGGCGCGGGTGGGGCGGCCCGCCAGCCGCGACTGGACCAGGGCCCGCACGTCCGGCAGCCGCAGCGCGACCTCGCGGTCGGCCGCGGAGGCGGCGGTCCGGGCCAGCTCCCGCTCGAACTGGGGCAGCTGCCAGGCGTCGTCGGGGCCGACGTCGGTCAGCGAGCGGACCCCGCGCCGCAGCCGGTCGGTCCACTCCTCCACCGTGGTCGCCGCCTGGAGCCCGGCCAGGCACGCCCCGAGCCGGTCGAGCAGCTCGGCCAGCCGGCCGGCGAGGTCGATCTCGCTGCTGCCGACGTCGTCGAGCGGCAGGCCGCGGCCGAGGTGGCGGTGGCCGTCGCCGCTCATCGCGACGCCGAGCAGCACCCGGTCGAGGCCGGCCCGCCAGGTGTTGTGCTCGAAGCCGTCCATCCGGAACGACGCCCGCGACCGGCCGTCGAGCCCCCACCGGACCCCGGAGGCGGCGACCCACCGGCTGATCCGGTCGAGGTCGTCGTCGCTGAAGCCGAAGCGGCGGCGGCAGGCGTCGGTGGCGGCGAGGTCGAGCACCTCCGAGGCGGTGACCCGGCCGCCACTGAGCTCGAGCAGGGAGCCGGCGATCGCCAGCAGCGGGTTGGTGCTGGTGAGCGCCCGGTCGGCGAGCCGGACCCGGAGCAGGTGGGCGGGGTGCCCGACGTCCTCGGCGGAGCCGCCGGCCGCGGGCGCGAGCCCGAACCCGGCCGAGATCAGCGGCGCGTAGGTCTCGATGTCGGGGCACATCACGAGGATGTCGCGCGGCTCGAGGGTCGGGTCGTCCTCGAGCAGGCCGACGAGGACCTCGCGCAGCACGTCGACCTGGCGGGCGGACCCGTGGCAGGCGTGGACCTGCAGGCTGCGGTCGTCGTCGGCGAGGGTCCGGCCCGCCCGCTCGGCGGCGGTCGGGGCGTGGTTGGCGCGCAGGTCGGCCTGGAGCCAGCCCAAGAGGGTCTGAGGCGTGCTGATGGTGTCGCCGCCCTGCTCCGGTGCGGGGGTTTCGAGGCTCGGCGCCGGAGCGCCTCGCACCTCAACCACCGGATCCTCGACCACCGGATCGGCCACCAGCGGGTCGAGCGTCCGCCGCAGCTCGCGCGCGTCGCGGCCCAGCGAGGCCAGCAGCGGGTGGCCGACGAGGTCGGCAGACGTGTCGTCGTCGCGGGCCACCACACCGGCCGGCCCGTCCAGCCCGGCCAGCGCGTCCCACAGGGCCGGTGACGGTTGCGGCAGGAACAGGTGGACGTCGCGGTGGCGGCCGAGCGCGCGGAGCAGCGCCACCTCCGTGACGGGGATGCGGGTGTGCCCGAAGAGCGAGAGCCGGGGCGGCAGGTCGAGCCCGTCGCCGTGCGGGTCACGGTCGGCCTCCAGCGCGGCGACCACCCGCGCGTGGCGCACGTCGGGCGGCTCGGCGTCGACCCGGTCGAGCAGCCGGCGCCAGAGCTCGGGCTGCCAGGCGAGGTCGTCCGCCACCTGACCGCCGGCCCCATCGGTGTCGCGACCCTCCCGCCAGTCCGCGACCAGCTGCGGCCGCTGCACGGCGTACGAGGCGAACAGCGAGGCGAGCCGGATGGCCACGCTGTAGCGCCGGCCGCTGCGCAGGTCGGCGTCGGGGCCGGTCAGCCCGTGGCCGAGGTGGGCGGCGAGCGTCGTGCACCAGGGCTCGTCGAGGCTGGCGTCGATCGTGGCGAGCAGCGGCCAGACGAGGCGCTCGGGGTCCCACGGGTCCTCGCGGTCGCGGCCGAGCAGCAGCGAGACCAGCGACCGGGGCTGGAGGAAGCGGACGCCGGCGCACACCCCGTCGCCTCCGCGGGGGCCGGCACCGAGCCGGTGGGAGAGCCGTTGCGTCAGCCACCGCTCCACGCCCCGCGCCGGCACCACGACCACCTCCTCGGCGAAGGGGTCCGCCAGCGGCGTCGACAGCAGCCCGCCGAGGTCCTCGGCGAGCCGGTCGGTCCGCGGGGCGCGGTGCAGGTGGACGGCCACGGGCGTGACCCTACGACGCCGCACCGACGTCGGCGCGGGGCACGCGGGGTCTGCGGCTTCACCACGGTATGTCGCTCTACCCGCACATCCCCCGGGGTACTGCACTCGGGAAGTGCGGTCACACCACGGGACCATGGTGAAGCCGTGACCCCCAGCTGGTTCACCACGACCCCCGTGGTGAACCAGCACGCCTGGGCACCGCGCATGAACCTCGAGCTCCCCTCCCCGGCCCACCGGCGGGCTCCCAGCACGCCTCGCTGGCAGGACGTCTCGCTGGCCGGAAGTCTCGCTGGCCGGAAGTCTCGCTGGCCGGAAGTCTCGCTGGCCGGGGCCGGGGTCATCGACGGCAGACCGATCGGCATTCATGACCGGGCTCGCCGCCGTCGACGCCGCGGCTCCGACGGTCGACCCCCGCACGAGGGACTCTTGGCCCGGTGCCACGGCCGCCAGCGGTGCCAGCATGGCGGGACACCGGAAATCGGAGGTGGTACGCCGTGCCCACCAGCGAGCATCAGCGAGACCCCGCCACCGAGCTCGAGCGGCTGGACGCCGAGCTGACCGTGCTGCGGGGCGAGATCGACTCCCTGCGCGCGGAGCTCGTCGACGCCGGTCCGATGGACTCGGTCGACCGGACCTCGATCCTCGAGCAGGTCGAGGAGCGGCAGTCCGTGGTCGCCACCCTCGAACGGCGCCGGGACGCGCTGCGCGACGCCGGGCACTCGGCGCCCCAGGCCTGATCACCGGACGGGCACCGGACCGCCGGTCGTCGTACGTCCGTCTCGGCGGCCCCGACGCGCTGCGTGAGGTCGCCTCGGCCCCCGAAGACGGACGACGGCCGGCGGCCCGGTGGTCCCCCGGAAGGTTCGCCGGGCTGGATCAGCCCTTGAACGCGTCCTTGACCTTCTCGCCCGCCTGCTTCAGGTCGGACTTGCCCTGGTCGACCTTGCCCTCGGCCTCGAGGTCGCGGTCGCCGGTGGCTCGGCCGCCGTGCTCCTTGGCCTGGCCCTTGAGCTTCTCGGCGGTGTTCTCGGCCTTGTCCTGGATACCCATGTCAGATTCCTCCTACGTGGTTGGGACGGCCATCCCGTATCCCGGACCCCGCTGACTCATGCGCCACCCGAACGGGTGAATTCGGGTGCGTCCGGGGCCATCCCCCGGGAGCAGGGACTCAGCGCAGGGCGGCAGCCTCGGCCGCCAGTCGGCGTACGGCGTCCCAGTCCTCGGCCGCGAGCACGTCCCTGGGGGTGAGCCAGGAGCCGCCGACGCAGCCGACGTTGGGCAGCGCGAGGTACGACGCCGCGGTCGCGGGGGTGATGCCGCCGGTCGGGCAGAACCGGGCTGCGGGCACGGGCCCGCCCACCGACTTCAGGAAGTCCGTGCCGCCCGACGCGACCGCCGGGAACAGCTTCATCTCGGTGAAGCCGGCCTCCAGCACCCGCATCACCTCCGAGACCGTGGCGGTCCCGGGCAGGAACGGCACGCCGCTGCCGCCGAGCTCGGCGAGCAGGCCGGGGGTCGTGCCCGGCGAGACGAGGAACTGGGCGCCCGCGTCGACCGCCGCGGAGACCTGGCCGGGCGTGACGACGGTGCCGGCACCGACGAGGATCTCCGGCACCTCGTCGGCGATCGCGCGGATCGCGTCGAGCGCCGCAGCGGTGCGCAGAGTCAGCTCGATGACCGGCAGGCCGCCGTCGACGAGCGCCCGCGCGACCGGCACGGCGTGGTCGACCGACTCGAGCACGACGACCGGGACGACCGGCGCCAGGTCGAGCACGGAGTCGAGCGCGGAGCCCGGGACGGAGCCGGCGTCGGGGGTGGTCAGGGACTCAGACGGGCTGGGCAACACGGACCTCCTGGGCCGGGGCGTGCAGGTCGGGGAAGATGCTGGCGCCGGCGTCGGCCGGGCCCACGGTCGCCCGGAATGCGGCGAACAGCTCGCGTCCGGTGCCGGTCCACGCGGCACCCTCGGGGGCGCCGCCCGTCGGGGTGCGCCGCGACAGCTCCTCGCGGTCGACCCCGACCTCGAGGACGCCGCGGTCGGCGTCGACGGTGACCAGGTCGCCGTCCTGGATCCGCGACAGCGGGCCTCCCACGGCGGCCTCGGGCGTCACGTGGATGGCCGCCGGCACCTTCCCGGAGGCACCGGACATCCGGCCGTCGGTGACGAGGGCGACCTTCTGGCCGCGGTCCTGGAGCACCGCCAGCGCGGGGGTGAGCTTGTGGAGCTCGGGCATTCCGTTGGCGGCCGGGCCCTGGTAGCGCACCACGGCCACGAGGTCGCGACCGTCCAGCCGGCCCTCGCGGAACGCGACGAGGAAGTCGTCCTGGTGCTCGAAGACCATGGCCGGCGCGCTGACGACACGGTGCTCCGGCTTGACTGCCGAGGTCTTGATGACGGCGCGGCCGAGCTGGCCGGTGAGCATCCGCAGCCCGCCGTCGGGGGCGAACGGGTCGGACACCGGGCGCAGCACGTCGTGGTCGAGGGAGGCCTTGGGGCCCTCCTCCCACACCAGCGTGGACTCGTCGCCGGAGCCGACGAGCTTGGGCTCGGTGGTGTAGCGCCACAGGCCGCGGCCGGCGATGGTCTGCACGTCCTCGTGGAGCAGCCCCGCGGAGAGCAGCGTGTGGACGAGGAAGCCGATGCCGCCCGCGGCGTGGAAGTGGTTCACGTCGGCCTCGCCGTTGGGGTAGATGCGCGCCAGCAGCGGCACCACCGCGGAGAGGTCGGAGAAGTCGTCCCAGGTGAGCGCGATGCCGGCGGCGCGGGCCATCGCGACGAGGTGCATCGTGTGGTTGGTCGAGCCGCCGGAGGCGAGCAGCGCGACGCACGCGTTGACGATCACCTTCTCGTCGACGAGCTCGCCGACCGGGGTGGGCTCGCCGCCCTGGCGGGTGATCTCGGTGACCCGGGTCGCGGCTGCCCTGTCGAGCGCCGCGCGCAGCGGCGTACCGGGGTTGACGAAGGACGAGCCCGGCAGGTGCAGGCCCATGACCTCCATCAGCAGCTGGTTGGAGTTGGCGGTGCCGTAGAAGGTGCACGTGCCGGCGGAGTGGTACGACGCGGACTCGGCCGCCAGCAGCTCCTCGCGGCCGACCTTGCCCTCGGCGTGGAGCTGGCGGACCTTGGCCTTCTCGGCGTTCGGCAGGCCCGACGGCATCGGCCCGGCGGGCACGAACACGGTCGGCAGGTGGCCGAAGGAGAGCGCGCCGATCAGCAGCCCGGGCACGATCTTGTCGCAGACGCCGAGCATCATCACGCCGTCGAACATGTCGTGCGAGAGCGCGATCGCGGCCGACATGGCGATCACGTCGCGGCTGTAGAGCGAGAGCTCCATGCCGTCGCGGCCCTGGGTGATGCCGTCGCACATGGCGGGCACGCCACCGGCGAACTGGGCGATGCCGCCCGCCCGGATCACCGACTTCTTCAGCTTCTCCGGCACGTCGCGGTAGGGCTGGTGCGCGGAGAGCAGGTCGTTGTAGGCGGACACGATCGCCACGTTGGGCTTGATGTTGCCGCGCAGCGCGCTCTTGCCGGTCTCGTCCTCGGCCGCGAAGCCGTGGGCGAGGTTGGCGCAGCCGAGGCCCTTGCGGGCGGGGCCGCGGCCGGAGGCGGCCCGGATCTTCTCGAGGTAGGCCTCGCGGCCGGGCCGGCTGCGCTCGACGAGGCGGGCGGTGACCTCGGCGACGACGGGGTGGACGGCCGGACGGGGGCCCTGTCGGTTGCTGCTCATCGATCGTGCTCCTGCCAGTGTCGGCCGTCGCGCTCGAGGAGCGTGGCGGCGGCGGTGGGGCCACTGGTGCCGGCGGGGTAGCGCCGCGGGCGGGTGCCCGACTGCTGCCAGTGGCGGAGGATCGGCTCGACCCAGGTCCACGCGGCCTCGACCTCGTCGCGGCGCATGAAGAGGGTCGCGTTGCCCTTGACGACGTCCATGAGCAGCCGCTCGTAGGCGTCGGGGCAGCGCTCGTCGAAGGCGGTGGCGTAGGAGAGGTCCAGCGAGACCGGCCGCAGTCGGATGCCGCCCGGGCCGGGCTCCTTCGCGGTGAGGTGGAGCTGCATCCCCTCGTCGGGCTGCACCCGGATGTGGAGCCGGTTGGGCTCGCTGACGCCCTCGGCGTGCGGGAACATCGGGTGCGGGGTGTCCTTGAAGACCACGACGATCTCCGAGACGCGGCGTTCGAGCCGCTTGCCGGTGCGCAGGTAGAACGGCACCCCGGCCCAGCGCCAGTTCTGCACCTCGGTGCGCATGGCGACGTAGGTCTCGGTGCGGCCGGTCGCGTGACTGCCGGAACGCTCCAGGTCGTCGGCGTACGACGGGACCGGCTGGCCGTCGACGAGCCCGGCCGTGTAGACGCCACGCACGGTGTCGCGCTCGACGTCCTCGGGCGTCATCGGCTTCAGGGCCTGCAGCACCTTGAGCTTCTCGTCGCGCACGGTCTCCCGGCCGACGTACGTCGGGGGCTCCATCGCCACGAGGCAGAGCAGCTGCAGCAGGTGGTTCTGCACCATGTCACGCAGCGCACCGGACTGGTCGTAGTAGCCGCCGCGGTCGCCGACGCCGAGCTGCTCGGAGACCGTGATCTGCACGTGGTCGACCCAGCGGGAGTTCCACAGCGGCTCGAGGAACGTGTTGGCGAACCGGGTGACGAGGAGGTTCTGCACGCCCTCCTTGCCGAGGTAGTGGTCGATGCGGAAGATCTGCTCCTCGGCGAAGACCCGGCCCACCGCGTCGTTGATCGCCCGGGCGGACTCGAGGTCGTGGCCGACGGGCTTCTCGAGCACGACCCGGGCGAGGTCGTCGACGAGGCCGAGCTCGTCGAGCCGGTCGCAGATGGAGCCGAAGAGGCTCGGCGCCACGGCGAGGTAGAAGACCCGGACGGTCTCGTCGGGCTGCGGCCGGTCCTTGAGAAGGCCGTGCAGCAGGTGCCAGTCCTCGGGGTGGTGGGCGTCGAGGGGGACGTGGCGCAGTCGCGCCAGCAGCCGCTCGACGGTGGTGGCGTCGAGGTCGGCGGTGGCGACGTGGGCGGCGAGCGACTCGCGGACGAGGTCGCGGTAGCCGTCGTGGTCCAGCTCCGCACGCGAGACACCGACGATGCGGGTGTCGGCGGGGAGCTGGCCCTCGCGATCGCGGAGGTACAGGGCGGGGAGGAGCTTGCGGAGCGCCAGGTCCCCGGTGCCCCCGAAGACGACGAAGTCGCAGTGCTCGGGGACGACGTACGGCGCCGTCGCGGTCTGGGACATAGGAGCACGCTAAGGCTCTTTTTAGATCGATACAAGCATGACTTAGGTATTTCTGGGATCTAAGTAGGGTGTGGTCCAATGCAGGGCACGGCCCCGCACGGGCCGAACCGCTCCGAGACCCGGCCCAGCAGAGGAGGAGGCAGCCGTGGACCGCACCGTCCGCGAGACCGGCGCGCCGGCGACCGCCGGCGAGCTGCTCCGCCTCATCCGCACCGGGCGCGCCAGCACCCGCTCCGACCTGCGCCGGCTCACCGGCCTCTCCCGCACCGCGGTCGTGGCCCGCGTCGACGCGCTGATCGACGCCGGCCTGCTGCACGTCGGCCAGGAGCTCGCGTCCACCGGCGGCCGGCCGCCGGGGGCCCTCGTCTTCGACCGCTCCGCGGGCGTCGTGCTCGCGGTCGCGATCGGGCGGTCCCGCAGCCAGCTCGCAGTCCTCGACCTCGACGGCGCGGAGCTCGCCGCCGACTCCGAGGACCACGAGGTCGGCACCGGGCCGGACGCGGTGATGCCGCGGATCGCCGAACGGCTCCGCGACCTGCTCGACGCCATCGAGGCACCCGTCAAGGGCGTGGGCCTCAGCCTGCCGGGCACCGTCGACCCCGAGCGCGGGCTCAGCGTCGACTCCCCCGTCATCGGTCACTGGGGTGGCGTCGAGCTCGCGCCCTACCTCGAGGCGGTCACCGACGCCCCGCTCTTCGTGGGCAACGACGCGGACGTGCTCGCCCGCTCCGAGCTGCTGGCCGACCCGTCACTGCGCGACGCGCTCGTCGTGAAGGCGTCGACCGGCCTGGGCCTCGGCGTGATCGCCGGCGGCCAGGTCGTCAGCGGCCACCGCGGCGCCGCCGGCGAGATCGGCCACACCTCCGTGCCCGCCGGCGAGGGCCTGCGCTGCCGCTGCGGTGCGACCGGCTGCCTGGAGACGGTGGCCGGCGGCTGGGCGCTGGTCGCCCGGCTGGCCGAGGGCGGCCGCGAGCTGCCGCACGTGCGCGACCTGGTCCGACTGGCGCTCGAGGGCGACCCCGAGGCGCGCGGCCTGCTCCGCGAGAGCGGCCGCCACGTCGGCGAGCTGCTCGCGGTCGCGGTCAACCTGCTGAACCCGCAGGCGATCGTCATCGGCGGCGACATGGCCGCGGCGTTCGACACCTACGCCTCCGGCGTCCGCGAGACCCTCTACGCCCGCTCCGGCCCGCTGGCCACCCGCGACCTGCGGATCCAGCCCGCGGCGTACGCCGACCGCGCCGGCGTCGTCGGCTGCGGCGCCCTCGCCCTCGACCACGTGCTCAGCCCGGTCGCGGTCGACGCCTCGCTCCGCACCTGACCGCGACCTGCCAGCAGTTCACCCGGGCACGGGGCCGAGCTGCCACCAGTTGCCCTGGCTTCGCGGCAACTGGTGGCAGCTCGTCAGGCCTTGGGCTCGTCGACCACGACGGTGCTGCAGATCTTGTCGGCGAACGTCTGGCGCTTCGCGTCCCACAGCGGCCACAGCCAGCCGAGGTAGAAGGCCGCCGAGTCGAGGAAGTGGGCGAACGAGCGGCCGATGTTGAGGCCGATCCCGGGCGCCTGGCCGGTGGCCTCCCGCACGAGCCGGATCCCGACCCACTGCTTGCCGAGGGAGCGGCCGGTGCGGCCCTGGCGGATCCACTGGTTCCAGATCGCGAACGCGATCGCGCCGAGGAAGAAGCCGACGGCGGCGAGGATCAGGCCGGCGTTGACGTCGTCGTACGACGTGGTGGTGGTCGCGGCACCCGTGAACGGGTCGGTGCCCGACACGGTGGTCGGCTCCCCGAGCGCGGCGAAGACCAGGACCAGCCCCACGATGTAGAGCGGGAGGAACACCAGCCCGTCGAGGAGGGCGCCGGCGACCCGCTTGCCCCAGTGGGCGAGGGGGAGGCCGTGGCTGTGCCCGACCTGGGCGCCGCCCTGGACGCCGGTCTGGACGCCGGGGTGGCCGTAGGCGGGCCCAGCCGGCGGGTACGGGTAGCCCGGCTGGCCGTAGGGCGCCGACTGGGCGGCGTAGGGGTCGTGCTGGGGCTGGCCGGGCTGCTGGTCGCTCATCGGTCTTCCTGTCTGGTCGGCGGTCTCGCTGGAGAACGTGCGCAGGACGCGACAGGTCGACAGCCCCCGTGCGTCGATGGGAGCACGGTACCGCCGATCGCCGACTGTCACATGTGGCGGCCGCCGGTGACCTCGAGGACGGTCCCGGTCATGTACGACGACAGGTCGCTCGCGAGGAAGAGCGCCACCGCCGCCACCTCGGCGGGCTCCCCGAACCGGCCCATCGGTATGTCACGGAGCCGCTGCTCGAGGATCTCCTCGCGCATCCCCTCGATCATCGGGGTCCGGATCAGGCCGGGCTGGATCGCGTTGACCCGGACTCCCGCATGGGCGACCTCCTTGGCCGCGGCCTTGGTGAGCCCGACGATGCCGGCCTTGGCGGCGCTGTAGTTGGTCTGGCCGAGGTTGCCGACCTTGCCGGAGATCGAGGACATGTTGACGATCGACCCGGTGCCCGCCTCGCGCATCACCGCGGCGGCGGCGCGGGTGCCGAGCCAGGTGCCCTGGACGTGGGTGTCGAGCACCAGCCGGAAGTCGTCCAGCGACATCTTCCGCATGGTGGCGTCGCGCAGGACACCGGCGTTGTTGACCATGACGTGGAGGCCGCCGAAGTGCTCGGTCGCGGCGCCGACGAGCGCGGCCACCTGCACCTCGGAGGTGACGTCGCAGGCCACCGCGAGCGCGCGGCCCTCGCCCAGCCCGGCGGCCGCCTCGCGGGCGGCGTCGCGGTCGACGTCGCCGAGGACGACCCGGGCGCCTTCCGCCACGAACCGCTCGGCGATGGCCAGCCCGAGGCCCTGGGCCCCTCCGGTGACGACGGCGACGCGGTCCTCGAGCAGCGGCATGGCGATTTCCTCCCCTGGGTCCGTCCCGGCGGGTGCGCCGGCCCTGGTCGGCCATCCTGCCGAACCCGCCCGGCTACCCGTCCCGCCGGGCCTCCAGCGCGTCGAGGACGAGGTCGAGGCCGTAGTGGAACTCGTCGCCGAAGCGGTAGCCGGGCCGGGTCGTCACCTCGCGCGCGACCTCGGCGAGGTGGGGCAGCGCCTCGGCGTTCTCGCCGAGCATCGCGTCCGCGAGCGGGGTGAGGTCGTCGCCCTCGTCGAAGGGCAGCGCGATCTCCTGGACGAGGAACCCGTAGAGGTGGGCGTCGAGCAGCGCGAACGCGTGCGCCGCCATGGTGACCGAGAAGCCGGCCGCGCGCAGGCAGCCGAGCACGGCGTCGTGGTGGCGCAGGGTGGCGAGCCCCGGCGAGGTGCGGGAGTCCATCAGTCCCACGGCCCAGCGGTGGCGCAGCAGCGCCTCGCGGCCGGACACCGAGCGGCGCCGCAGCTCCGCGCGCCAGTCGCCGTCGGTGCGTGGCAGGTGCAGCTCCCCGAAGACCGCGTCGACCATCCCGTCGAGGAGGTCCTCCTTGCCGGCGACGTGGTGGTAGAGCGACATCGCCTCGACGCCGAGCTCGCGGGCGACGGCCCGCATCGACAGCGCGCCGATGCCCGACCCGTCGGCGATCGCCACCCCGGCCCGCACCACCTCGTCCCGCGACAGGGTCCCCCGGGTGCCCCGGGTCCGGCTACGCGCCACGGCCACTCCCTCCCTTGACGGACTTACACCGTAAGGCTAGCGTCGGGACGACAGACTTACATCGTAAGGGAGTGACGATGCGGGCGGTGCTGCAGCGGGGGTACGGCGGACCCGAGGTGGTCGAGGTCGTCGACGACGCCCCCGAGCCCCGGGCCGGGCACGACGAGGTGGTCGTCGAGATCCGGGCGGCGGCCGTCGACCGGGGCACGTGGCACCTCATGACCGGCACCCCGCTCGCCGTCCGGCTGGCCCTCGGCCCGCGCCGGCCGCGCCAGCCCGTGGTCGGCCGCGACCTCGCCGGTGTGGTCGTCGAGGTCGGCCCGGACGTCCACGGGTTCGCGGTCGGGGACGAGGTGTTCGGGACCGCCGACGGGTCGCTGGCCGAGCGGACGGCGGCCAAGGTCCGCCGCCTGGCGCCGAAGCCGGCCGCGCTCTCCTTCGCCGAGGCCGCGGCGGTGCCGGTCTCGGCGCTCACCGCCCTGCAGGCGCTGCGGGCCGGCCGGCTCCGCGAGGGCCAGCGGGTGCTGGTGATCGGCGCCTCCGGCGGCGTCGGCTCGTACGCCGTCCAGCTCGCGCAGGCGCTCGGGGCGACCGAGGTGGTCGGCGTGTGCAGCGCGGCGAAGGCCGGGTTCGTGCGGTCCCTCGGCGCGGCCGCCACCATCGACCACCGCACGGAGGCCGTCGACGCCCGCGGCACGGCGTACGACCTGGTCCTCGACATCGCCGGCTGCCGTCGCCTGCGCGAGCTGCGCGCGCTGCTGGCCCCGGGCGGCTCGCTCGTCCTCGTCGGCGGGCTCAGCGGCAGGTGGCTGGGCGTCCGTCGCCAGCTCCTCGGCGCCGCGCTGTCGCCGTTCGTGCGCCAGCGCATCCCGTTCTTCGTCTCCCGCGAGGACGGGCGGGACCTGGCAGAGCTGGGGGACCTCGCCACGAAGGGCCTGCTGCGACCCGCGGTCGACGCGACCCACCCGCTCGAGCGGGTCCACGACGCCCTCGACGACCTCGACGGCGGCCCGTGCGGCAAGGTGGTCGTCACGGTCACGGGCTGACACCGGACCGGACGAAGTAGCCGCCGAGGGGCCGACACATCAGTATCGTGCGTCCCGTGAGCAACCCCACCGGTCTGCGTCGGTCCCCGTGGACCCGGTGGTGGCCGCAGCGGCTCGGCTTCGCCCTGGCGTTCGCGGTAGCAGGACACATCGGACGTATGACAGTCGTCGACGGGCAGTCACTCAGCCTCGTCTGGCCCGCAGCAGGTGTCGCTGTCCTGTGGTTCCTCGCCGGCGAGGTCCGCCTCCGGGACCCTGACGTGCCGCTCCTGGCTCTGATCGCATTCCTGGTGAACCGGCTCACCGGCGCCGAGACCGACGTGGCGCTCGTCTTCACCGCCACCAACACGGTCATGGCACTCCTGGTCGCGAGCCTGCTTCACCGCTGGCTGCCGCGGGTCTGGGGAACGGGCGGCGGCCATGCGCTGGCCTCGACCCGCGACGTCGCCCGGTTCGCCGCCGCTGCCGCAGCAGGCGCGCTCGCAGGTGTCGGTCTGGGAACCTTGGGTCTGCTGGCGGCGACCGGCTCGGTCGACCCGGCGTCCTCCGTCGTCTGGTTCGGCCGCAACCTGTGCGGCATCTTGGCGGTCAGCGGGCTGGGAGTCGTCCTGGGCCAGCAGTACTCCGCCACACGGTCCTGGCGACGCGTGCTCTCCGTCGGCGACAAGCGCCGAGGGGAGTTCCTGGCAGCCCTGGTGACGACAGTGGTCACCTGCGTCGGCGTGTTCGCCGTGGACGGCCTCCCCCTGGAGTTCCCGCTGCTCGTCAGCACGGTGTGGGTAGGGCTGCGCTTCTCGCCTGCCCTGAGCATCACGCACTCGTGGACGGTCGGGGTGCTCGCGGTCGTCCTCACGCTGCAGGGCCACGGTCCGTTCGCCGAGGTGCAGGCACTGCAGATGCAGGCCCTGCTGGCCCAGCTGTTCGTCGTCCTGATGCTGATGATGGGGTTGCTCCTCGCCGTGGGTCGCGAGGAGCAGGCGGCGCTCACGCGCACGCTCGCCGCCACCGAGCGCGATGCCCGCGACCGTGCCGAGCTTCTGCGCACGATCATCGGGTCGATCGATCAGGGCCTTCTCGTCGTCGATGGCGACGGCGCCATCCTGCTGCAGAATCCCGCCGCGGCCACGCTCACCGGCGCGCCGGTCACGAGAGTGGGCGACCTCGGTTGGGAACGCGCTGACGGGTCGGCGCTCTCCGAAACCGAGCATCCCCACGTGCGGGCACTCGCCGGTGAGACGACGAGTGGCATGGACGTGACCGCCCCGGGGAGCGGCGGCTCGCGGACGTTGGCGGTCTCCGCGCAGCCGCTGCAGTCCCGGCCGGGGCAGCCGCGGCGTGCCGTCATGGTCTTCCGCGACGTCACCGACGAGCGGCAGCAGCAGCGCGAGCTGGCCGCGTTCGCCGGCGTCGTCGCCCACGACCTGCTCAACCCGGTCACCTCGGTCGCCGGGTGGGCCGAGGTGCTGGAGGCCGAGCTCGGCGACGGCGACGACCTGGCCCAGGACGCGGTCCGCCGGGTGAGCCGGGGCGTGGAGCGCATGCGGCAGCTCATCTCCGACCTGCTCACCCACGCCCGCAGCAAGGACGGCCCGCTCGACCTGGCCGACCTCGACCTCGCGGCCCTCGTCGAGGACGTCGCCCTGGCCCGCGACACGCCGTACGTCACCGTGGACCCGGACCTCGCCGGCGTGCGGGCCGACGAGTCGCTGCTGCGCCAGGTCCTCGACAACCTCATCGGCAACGGCCTCAAGTACGTCGCGCCCGGCACCGAGCCGTGGGTCAGCGTGCACGCCGTCCGCGACCGGCGGGATCGCGGCATGGTGCGCGTATCAGTGGTCGACAACGGGATCGGGATCCCCGACGAGCAGCGCCAGCAGGTGTTCGACGAGTTCCACCGCGCCCACGCCGACGACTACGAGGGCACCGGCCTCGGCCTCGCGATCTGCCGCCGGATCGTCGAGCGGCACGGCGGCAGCATCGGCATCGAGTCCAACCACCCGTCGCCGGGCTCGACGTTCTGGTTCACGCTGCCCGCGGCCCACCGTCCGGTCGGCCGGCCAGCGTCGCCCGCGACGGCGGCCCGCGAGCCGGCCTGACACCCGCGCGGCGGGGTTACGATCGTCGGACAACTTCTGCGCACTCCCGGGGACACCACCGACGGAAGGCACACCATGAGCTACCAGGTCGCGTGCGGTGACATCATGCCCGGCTGCTCGGCCCACTTCGAGACGGAGACGCGGGAGGAGCTGATGCAGCAGGTCGCCCGGCACGCGGCCGAGGTGCACGGCATCACCAACCTGACGCCGGACATCCAGCAGACGGTCGACTCGAAGATCGTCACGGCCTGACGGCTGCCGCGATCTCCCGGATCCGGTCCGGGCCCACCCGGCAGCAGCCGCCGACCAGCCGCGCCCCCGCAGCCACCCACGTGGCGGCGAGGGCGGGGTCGAGCTCGCCCTCGCCCACCCAGGCGTGGGCCGCACTGTCCCAGCCCTCCCCGAGGTTCGGGTAGGCGACGGTGGGCAGCCCGGTGGCGCGCGTGGCCGCGGCCAGTGCCGGGGCGACGTCGCGGGGCGCCGAGCAGTTGACGCCGGCGGCGACCACCGGACGGCAGCCCGCCAGCACGGCGTACGCCGCCTCCAGCGGCTGGTCCGCCCGGGTGCGGTCGCCGGCGACCGCGTAGGAGAACCAGGCCGGCAGGCCGAGGTCGCCGAGCAGCCCGACGAGGACCTCCGCCTCGTCGGCGTCGGGGACCGTCTCCACGGCGAGCAGGTCCGGCTCCTCCGCGGCGAGCAGCTCGAGCCGGGGGCCGTGGAAGTCGCGCAGCGCGGCGGCGGAGACCCCGTAGCGGCCGCGGTACTCCGAGCCGTCGGCCAGGTAGGCGCCGTAGGGCCCGACCGAGGCCGCGACGAGCAGCTCGCGACCGAGCTCGCCGGAGAGCCGGTCGCGCACCTCGCGGGCGACGCGGACCCCGGCCCGGATGACGGCGCGGGCCCGCTCCTCGTCGAGGCCCGCGGCGACGAGGCCGGGCACGCTGGCCTGGTAGGTCGCCGTGGTGGCGACGTCGGCACCGGCCCGGTAGTACGCCTCGTGGACCGCGGCGACCTCGGCCGGGTCGTCGAGCAGCAGCCGCGCGGTCCACAGGTCCGAGGACAGGTCGTGGCCGCGCTCCTCGAGGGCGTTGGAGAGCCCGCCGTCGAGGACCAGCGGTGCGGCGTCGTGGGCGATCCTCACCCCGCCATCCTCCCCCGCGACCGCAGGACCGCTCACCCGACGCCGGTGGCCGGGATGAGCTCGGTGCTGTCGAGGGCCAGCATCACCGCGCCGATCACCGACGCGCGGTCGCCCAGCGAGGCGAGCCGCACCTCGGTGGCCGCGGAGACCGATGCCAGCGCGTGGCGGCGCAGCCCCACCCGGACCGGGTCCAGCAGCAGGTCGCCGGCCCGGGACATGTCGCCGCCCACGACGACGCAGCTCGGGTTGAGCAGGTTGGCCAGCATGGCCAGGCCCCAGCCCAGCCGCAGCCCGGCGTCCTCGAAGACCCGCAGCGGCCCCATCGCCCCCTGCCGCGCGGCCGCGACGAGATCGTCGACGCCGGCGCCGGGCATCTGGTCGGCGAGCGCCTCCTGTGCCATGCCGACGGAGGCGTAGGCCTCGAGGCAGCCACGGCTGCCACACCGGCAGAACGGCCCCTGCTCGTCGATGGTGAGGTGCCCGAGCTCGCCGGCGGTGCCGAAGGCGCCGCGGAAGATCTGGCCGTCGATGACCAGGCCGGCACCGACACCCGAGGAGACCTTGACGTAGGCCATCGTGGCGTGGCCACGACCGGCACCCCAACGGTGCTCGGCGAGCGCGCCGAGGTTGGCGTCGTTCTCGATGGTGGTGGGGCGACCGAGGACCCGCTCCGCCTCGCGATGGGCGTCGACCCCGACCCACCCGGGCAGGATCGCGGCCGACATCACGAGGCCGTCCCGGTCGAGCGGCGTGGGCAGGCCCAGCCCGACGTGCGCGATGGCCGAACGCTCGGTGCCGACCTGGGCGGCAAGCCGGTCGAGCATCTCGCCGGCGAGCGCGAGGCCGTCCTCGTGCGGGTGGTCGGGCGCGATCGGCTCGCGCTCCACGGCGTGGATCTCGCCACTCAGGTCGCCGACCGCGACCCGCAGGTGCCGGTGGCCGAAGTCGATGCCGGCGACGTAGCCCGCCTCCCGGGCGATCCGGACCATCGTCCCGCGGCGACCGCCGACGACGGTGGTCTCGACCATGCCGGCGCCCGAGAGCTCGCGCACGATGTTCGAGACCGTGGCGGGCGCCAGCCGGGTGGCCCGGGCGATGTCCGCCTGGCTCACCGGCCGCCGGTCCTCGCTGCGCTGCAGGACCTCCACGACGCGGCGCTGGTTGGCGGCGCGCAGGGAAGACGTCGACCCCGGCGCGGGGGCGTCGACCGGGTCGGACATCGGCGGCATGCCCGAACCATAGGGCTGTGACGCGCCTCACCGTCAACCCTTTCGCACCAAGTCGTTGTCATGCAACGGACGCAATGTGCGCGCTTCTGAAACATTTTCATTCAAGTCTTGACGGCTAGAGGTGGCCGTGGTCACACTCGGTCCCAGAAGCCAGTCGTCGGGTAGCGACAGCGCCCCGACCCCCACGAGGAGGAACCGTGGCCCGTTTCACCCGCACCGCCGTCTCGCTGGCGGCCGTCGCCGTCCTCGGTGCCGGAGTCCTGAGCGCCTGCGGCGCCAACGAGGCGCAGGAGAGCGCCGAGGAGGGCAAGAAGATCGCCCTGCTCCTGCCGGAGTCGAAGACCACCCGCTACGAGGCGTTCGACCGGCCGCTCTTCGAGGAGCGCGTCGCCGAGCTCTGCAGCGACTGCGAGATCACCTACTTCAACGCCGACCAGGACCCTGCGAAGCAGCAGCAGCAGGTCGAGACGGCGATCAGCGACAACGTCGACGTCATGGTGCTCGACCCGGTCGACGGCAAGGCCGCCGCCGGCCTCGTCACCTCGGCCCAGGACGAGGGCATCCCGGTCGTCGCCTACGACCGCTTCATCGAGGGTTCCGACTACTACCTGTCCTTCAACAACGCCGCCGTCGGCGAGCTGCAGGGCGAGGCGCTGCTCGACGCCATGGGCGGCAGCGGCAAGATCCTGATGCTGAACGGCGCGCCGACCGACCCGAACGCCGCGCAGTTCAAGGAGGGCGCGCACGCCGCGCTCGACGGCAAGGCCGACATCCTGGCGGAGTACGACAACCCCGACTGGAGCCCGGACAACGCCCAGCAGTGGACCACCGACCAGCTCGGCAAGATCGACCCCAAGTCGCTCGACGGCATCTACGCCGCCAACGACGGCCAGGCCGGCGGCGTCGTGGCCGCCATGACCGGTGCCGGCGTGCCGGCCGACCAGCTGCCGCCGATCACCGGCCAGGACGCCGAGCTCGCCGCGATCCAGCGCATCGTCGCCGGTGAGCAGGCGATGACGATCTACAAGCCGATCAAGGTCGAGGCGTACGGCGCCGCGGAGCTGGCCGTCAAGCTCGTCAACGGCGAGGACGTCACCGACACCACCGACTTCGAGGGCGTCGCGTCCTACATCTACGACCCGATCGTGGTGACCGTGGACAACATCGCCGACACCGTCGTGGCCGACGAGTTCTACAGCATCGAGGACATCTGCTCCGGCGACTACGCCAAGGCGTGCGCCGACGCCGGCCTGTCCTGATCCACCAGAGGTACCCAGCACGACCAGCACCACCTGTGAGCGGCCCGCCGGGGCACCTGGACCGGCGGGCCGCTGCACACCACCATCAGATCCACCAGCAGCACCACCACACCGGCAACGACCGTCGGCCAGCGGCCGCGACGGAGGACCCATGACCACCATGACCGAGCCACCGGGCGCACCGGCACCCGCCACCGAGGCGGTGCTGTCCCTGCGGGGCATCAACAAGCGGTTCGGCGCCGTGCAGGCGCTCACCGACGTCCACCTCGACGTCGCGCCCGGCGAGGTCGTCGCCCTGGTCGGCGACAACGGCGCCGGCAAGTCGACGCTCGTCAAGATCATCTCGGGCGTCTACCAGCCCGACGGCGGCTCCATCACCTTCGCGGGCCGCAAGATCCACGTGGGCGGCCCCGGCGAGGCGCAGGCCCTCGGCATCTCCACCGTGTTCCAGGACCTCGCTCTCTGCGACAACCTCGACGTGGTTGCCAACCTCTTCCTCGGCCAGGAGAAGACCTCCGCCGGCTGGCTCGACGAGGTGGAGATGGAGAAGGAGGCGTGGCGGCTGCTGCGCACCCTCTCCGCCAAGATCCCCTCGGTCCGGATCCCGATCGCCGGCCTCTCCGGCGGCCAGCGGCAGACCGTCGCCATCGCCCGCAGCCTCGTCGGCAACCCCAAGGTCGTGATGCTCGACGAGCCGACCGCGGCCCTCGGCGTCGCCCAGACCGCAGAGGTGCTCAACCTCATCGAGCGGCTGCGCGACCACGGCCTCGGCGTCATCCTCATCAGCCACAACATGGCCGACGTGCAGGCCGTCGCCGACCGGATCGTGGTGCTGCGGCTCGGCCGCAACGCCGCCGAGTTCCGGGTCGAGGAGGCCACCACCGACCAGCTGGTCGCCGCGATCACCGGCGCCTCGGACAACGTCGTCGCCGAGCGGGCCCGCCGGCGCGCCGCGGAAGGGACCCCCGAATGAGCGACACCACCACCGTCGAGAGCGACGCCCCGCTCCCGGCCGACCTCGCCGACGAGCGGCTCATGCAGCAGAAGGGCCTCTGGGGCGCCGTCCAGGCGTTCGGCCACCGGATCCGCGGCGGTGAGCTCGGCACACTCCCGGTCATCGTCGGCCTGGTCGTCATCGCGGTCGTCTTCTACGTCCAGGACCCGGCGTTCCTCTCGTCGCGCTCCCTGGTCAACATCACGCTGTTCGCGGCCCCCATCGGCATCATCGCCCTCGGCGTGGTGCTGGTCCTGCTCCTCGGGGAGATCGACCTGTCGGTCGGCTCGGTCAGCGGCCTCGCCGCCGCCGTCATGGCGGTGGTCGTCGTCTACAACGACCAGTCCCTGGTCCTCGGCATGCTCGCCGGCCTCGGGACCGGCCTGGGCATCGGCCTCGTCTACGGACTGCTGTACACCCGGGTCGGGGTCCCGAGCTTCGTCATCACGCTCGCCGGCCTCCTCGGGTTCCTCGGCCTGCAGCTCGTCGTCCTCGGCGACCGGGGCACGGTCAACCTGCCCCGCAGCTCAGGCCTCGTCGAGTTCACCCGCCAGTCCTTCCTGTCCGACGCCGTGGCCTACGCCCTGGTCGTCGTCGCGGTGGCGGCGTACGTCGCCTCGCAGCTGTGGAAGATCCGCCGGCGGCGGGCCGCGGGCCTGTCGGCCCCGTCGCTCGTGGCGGTCGGCATCAAGGCGGGCCTGATGCTGGTCGGCCTGGGCTACCTGACCTACTACCTCAACATCGACCGCGGCATCGGCTACCTGCCGCTGCTGTTCATCGCGCTGGTCGTGGTCATGGACCAGGTGCTGCGCCGCACCCGCTGGGGCCGCCACGTCTACGCGGTCGGCGGCAACGAGGAGGCAGCCCGCCGCTCCGGCATCCGGGTCGACCGGGTCTACATCTCGGTCTTCGCGCTGACCGGCATGTTCGCCGCGCTCGGCGGGCTGATGGCCGCGGGCCAGCTGACCTCGGTGTCGCAGGCCTCCGGTGGCACGGACACCAACCTCACCGCCATCGCGGCGGCGGTCATCGGCGGCACCAGCCTCTTCGGCGGCCGCGGCACGGCCTGGGCGGCCCTGCTCGGCATCGCGGTGCTGCAGTCGATCCAGACCGGCCTGAACGTGATCGGCGTCGACTCCTCGGTGCGGTTCATGGTCACCGGCGCGGTGCTCCTGCTGGCCGTCGCGATCGACTCGGTCTCGCGCCGGGCACGGTCCAGCAGCGGTCGCGGTTGACCCTCCTCACCCTGCGGCGAGAGCGCCGCGGCGACGACCTCCGGGACGTTGCCGCGGCGCTCTCGCGCATCGACGACTTCGTCGCGGTCCGGGACGTCCCCGCCCTCACCCGTCGCCACCTCGCCGACGTGCTCGGCGAGGAGTCCGCGGACCTGCTGGTCCTCTTCGGCGCCTGCCCACCCGGCGCCTGGGACGGCGTGGCCCGGGCCGTGGCGTCGGGGGTCGCCCGCGACTTGCTGCTGGTCGGCGGGATCGGCCACACCACGCCGGTGCTGTGGCGTGCGATGGCCGGGCGCTATCCCGACGCGCAGGGCCTGCCCGAGGCGACGCTGATGGCGCGCTACCTCGCCGACGAGCACGGGCTGTACGACGTGCTGGTCGAGGAGCTTTCCACCGACTGCGGCAGCAACATCGCCCGGGCGGCCGAGGTGGTCCGGCGGGCGGGTCTCCGGCCGCGCTCGGTGGTGCTCGTGCAGGACCGCACCATGCAGCGCCGGATGCTCGCCGGCTTCGAGCACCTCTGGCCGGTCGGGCCGGACGGCGGACTCCCGCGGGCCCTGGGCTTCGCCGGCTACGAGCAGCGGTTCGTCGTGCGAGAGGGCGGCATCGGGCTGGCACTGCCGGACCTGTGGGGCGGCTGGACCGCCGGCCACCACGCCTCGCTGCTGCTCGGCGAGGTGGCGCGGCTGCACGACACCCCGACGGGCTACGGGCCGCGCGGCCACGGCTTCATCGCGCACGTCGACGTGCCCGCCGACGTGCTGGCAGCCGCCGACCTCGTCGCGGAGTCCCTCGGTGTCGCGCCGCGCGCGACCGGTCAGGGCGCGCCGGCCGCGCCGGGCTCGCCCAGCATCTCCAGCAGCTGACGGGTCGGCGCCACAGTCGCGAACTCGCCGTGCAGGTTGGTGGCGGTGGCCCGCGCGAGCTCCTCGGCGGTCATGACGGTGCCGTCGGGCGCAGCCCGGTCGAAGGTGTGGGTGGCATCGAGCGCGAACCAGGTGTCGTAGCCGAGGTTGCCGGCGACGCGAGCCGTGGTCTCGCAGCAGTGGTTGGTGGTGATCCCGGCGACCACCACCGACGTCACCCCCGCCCCCTGCAGCCAGGCGTGCAGGTCCGGCTCGCCGTGGAAGGACGAGTTGACCGACTTGGTGACGGTCAGCGCCGGGGCGTGGCGGGCGAGGTAGGGCTTGAGCCGGTTGCCCGGCTGGTCGGGGTGGAGCGGGCTGTCGGGGTTGGCCGACTCGTGCCGCACGTAGACCAGCGGCCGTCCCGACGCGGCGAACGCGTCGACCAGCGCCTCGATGTTCGCGTCGGCGGCCGGGTTGTCGCGGCGGCCCCACCACGGGTCGTCGAACCCTTCCTGCACGTCGACGACGACCAGCGCGGTGGCCGGAGGGAGGGTCTGCGCATCGGCCACGGCTTGCTCCTGGGTCCTGGGTGGCTCGCCATCGTAGGGGCCCCCGTGCTCGGACAGGTGGACCAGAACCCCCCCCTTGATGGGGGGGGTGCGGATCGAAGGAGCGCGGGCGTTGGATGAGCCCAGCAACCAGGATGGGGAGGCCGTCATGCACACGACGCTCACGCGGAGGCCGGTCCGGATCGCAGCGGCGGTGGTCGCGGCCACCGCCGTCACGCTTCCTCCCCCGGCGGCCGCGGCAAGCCGTGTCCCCGTCGAGTTCACCGACACCCGCCTCTTCACCAGCGACACGGGGCAGGTCACCACGAGCCTCGCCGAGTGCCCGACCGCGACCTCGGTCGACGTGATGGCGAGGGCCGCCTTCACCGGCTCCGGCAGCGGCTTCCTCGGCGTCTTCGTCGGCGTCCGCGACATCCAGTGCGACCAGGGCGGCGGCTTCGTGGTCCGTCTCTCCGCCCGGTTCGGGCAGGGCGGGTCCGTGGGTTCCTGGTCCGTCGTCGACTCCTACGGCTCCCTCGCCGGGCTCCGCGGCGCCGGGAGCCTGGTGGGCGAGCCGCTCGACGCCGGTGGGGTGGCGGGCATCGCCGACCACTACACCGGGACGCTCACCCGGACCCGCTGACCGGCCGACGACTCGCGACCGGGCTCACCGCCCCAGCAGGCCGCGCACGTACGAAGCCTGGCCGGCGTGCTGCGCGCAGTCGTCGACGACGCTGACCAGGCGGACGCCGAGCGTCACCGGCGGGTCCCACCGACGGTCCACGACCCGGTCGAGGTCCGCCTCGGACAGGGTGCGGAGGTACTCCACGCTGCGGGCGTTGACGGCACGCAGGTAGTCGAGCAGCAGCTCGCCGGGCAGCCGCACCAGCGCCACCTGCTCCGACGTGTGCCCGAACCCGATGTCGCGCTCGTCGAGCGGCAGGCCCGCCCGCTCGGCGTACCCCTGCGCGGTCCACACCTGCTCGCTGCCGGCCACGTGGGCGACGTGGTCGTCCTGCACCCGGGCGAGGTGCCAGACCAGCCAGCCGATCGGGTTGGCGTCGGGGGTCGGCCGGTGGGCCAGCTCGTCCTCCGTCAGGCCGCCGACCACGGCCTCGGCGTTCTCGACGACCCGGGACAGCGCGTCCACGAGGAGCTTGGCAGGCGTCATGGCTCGACGGTAGTGCCCGGAGGCGGCCCCGGCGAGGGGCTGCGCGCTACAGGTGGTCGGGGACGATCAGCGCGTCCGGGTCGCTGCGCGGCGGGACGTGCTGGAGCGCGGCGCGCACCAGCGCGACCCTCGCCTGGAGCTCGACCTTGCGGCGCAGCCCCTTGCCCTCGCCCATCACCTGCTCGACGGCCTCGGTGATCTGCGCGTCGGTGAACGTCGGCCGGGTCCCCGACTCGACCTCGACGTCGGGAAGCGCGACGAGCACCGGCAGCAGCTGACCGCCGAGGGCGTCGAGGACCTGGTAGCGCGCGTAGCGGTCCATGGCCTCCCACACCTCCTCGACGTCCCGCTTGCCGCGCCGCACGTCCTTGGTCTGCGCCGCGACCACCGTCTTGGCGGCGCCGGTGAGGGCGGCGGTCAGCTCGTGCTCGGTGAATCGCATGGCACCAAGCATGCCGCCCACGCCCGCAGCGGGCCGACTAGCCTCCGACAGATGGTCCCGTCACGAACCCCGGCAGGCTCCTCGACGACCGCCCTCGTGCTGGACGCGGGCGGCGCCCGGTCGGCGTACCAGGTGGGCGCCCTCGAGGCGTTGCTCCCGGCGCTCGCCGCCGACGGCCGACGGCCGACCGTGCTCGTCGGCACCAGCGCCGGCGCGCTGCTCACGGCGGCGCTGGCGGCGACCGCGCACCTCGACGCCGAGGAGCAGGCCACCCGGCTGCGCGACGTGCTGACCGGCGCGACCAAGAAGCACGTGATGCAGCCGCTGTGGCGGCAGGCACCGGTGGTCCTCGCCCGCTACGCGACCGAGACGCTGGGGGTCTCGTCGTTCCGCCTGCGCGGGTTCGTCGGCACGGGGCCGCTGGCTCGGACGCTGGCCCGGTCGATCTCGTGGGACGAGCTGCACCGCAACGTCGACGCCGGGCGGGTCGACGTCGCCGCGGTCACCGCGACCTCGGTGCGCACCGGCCGGTCCGTCCTCTTCACCGAGACGGCCCGCGCCCCGGACGGGCTGCCCACCCCGCCCCGGGAGCACCACCGCGGGTTCGTCCCGACGCGGCTCGCGGTCGAGCACCTGATGGCGTCCGCGGCCATCCCGGCGCTCTTCCCGTCGGTGCAGGTCACCGAGCCGGAGGAGGCGGCCGGCTGGTACGTCGACGGCGCGACGCGGCGGCGGGTGCCGCTCGCCCCGGCGCTCGAGCTGGGCGCCGACCGGCTGGTGGCCGTGGGCACCGGCAGCCTGCGCCCGCCGGCGCCGGACGTGGAGCGCGACCGCGAGGCGGTCGACCTGGGCGACAGCGGCGCGACCCTGCTGGGGGCGGTGATGGACGACCCGATGCGCCACGACCTGCGACGGCTGGCCGAGGTCAACGCGCTCGCCGGGGACGACGACCTCGCGCCCGCGCTCGCACGGCACCGGGAGCGGCGCGGCAGGCCGGCGTACCGGGTGGTGCCGTACGTCGCGGTCGCCCCCGACCGGGGCGACGAGCTGGCCGAGGTGGCGATGGAGGTCTTCCGTGCCAACCACGGCACGCTGCGCCGGACGCTCGGCGACCCCGACCTGCAGCTCGTGCACCGGCTGCTCGGCAGCGACAGCCCGCTGCAGGGCGAGCTGCTCTCCTACCTGCTGTTCGACCCCGACTTCTTCGACGCGGCCGCCGCCCTGGGGCGTCGCGACGCCGAGCACTGGCTGGCGGACCACCCGGGCCTCTGGCGCACCGGGCACCTCGAGCCGGGCACCGACCTCACGGACTGACCCGGTCCCGGGCCGACCGGGGACCGGTCTCGTACATGCGCGCCGCCACCAGCAGCCCGGAGGCGGCGGTGAGGGCGGCGACGACCCAGACGGCGGCCCGGATCCCGAAGGCGTCGGCGACGACCCCGGCGAGCAGGGCGCCGACGGCGAAGCCGCCGTCGCGCCACAGCCGGTAGACGCCCACCGACCGCGCCCGCCACGACGGGTGGGCGACGTCGCCGATGACGGCGAGCAGCACCGGGTAGACCATGGCCGTGCCGGCGCCGATCAGCACCGCCGCGACGGCCCACCAGACGAAGTCGTCGGCGGCGGCCACGAGGCCGAGGCCGACCGCCTGCACGAGCATGCCGGCCACGATCAGCCCCTTGCGGCCCCAGCGGTCGGAGAGGCCCCCGGTCACCAGCTGGCCGAGGCCCCACACCGCGGGGTAGAGAGCGGTGAGGATGCCGATCTGGCCGACCGCGAGCCCGGACGTGGCGAACAGGACCGGGAACAGGCCCCACGCCACGCCGTCGTTCAGGTTGTTCACGAGGCCCGCCTGGCTGGCCGAGGAGAGGGCCGGCTCGGTCGCGCTGGTGCGGCGGAAGACCTCGCCGTCCGTCAGCCGCGTGCCCTCGCCGGACTCCGGCGCGGGGTGGCTCCCGGCCTCGAGCCGGGCGTGCCCGTGGGTCTCGCGCACGACGAGGGCCGACAGCCCGAGCCCGATCGCGGCGAACGCGACCCCGACGAGGAAAGGCGCGGGCCGCAGGCCGTAGGCCTCGGCGAGGTAGCCGGTCAGCAGGGCGGTGCCCGCGACCGCCATGTAGCCCGCGGCCTCGTTGAAGCCCATCGCCAGACCGCGCCGGTGCGGCCCCACGAGGTCGATCTTCATGATCACGGTGATGGACCAGGTGAGGCCCTGGCTGACGCCGAGCAACACGTTGGCGACGACCACGACCCACCACTCGGGTGCCCAGATCAGCATCAGCGGCACCGGCAGCGCGATCAGCCAGCCGGCGACCAGCACCGGCTTGCGGCCGAAGCGGTCGGCCCAGGTGCCGGCGAGGTAGTTCGACGCCGCCTTGGCCAGCCCGAAGGCGACGATGTAGGTGAGGACGGCGGTGTACTTGTCGAGCCCGAACTCGTCGCGCGCGAGCAGCGGGAGCACGGTCCGCTCCTGGCCGAGCATGCCGCCGACGAGCGCGTTGACCGCGACCAGCAGGAGGAACTGCGGCAGGTTCTCCCGCAGCCCCAGCGTGGTGACCGAACCGGGTCGACCGGTCAACGCGAACCCTCCCGGCGTCCGGCGGAACGACACCCCCGACGGTATCGGCTCACGAGTCCGCACCCTCCAGGGGACGCGGCTCCTCCTGCTTCCGCGGCCCCCCGGGCTCGCGGCGGCGCCAGGCCACCCACGCGGCGCCCGCGGCCACCGTCAGCGGGAGTGCCCACGCCGGGACGCGGGCCGCCCACTCGGTGACCAGCTGCTGGGCGGCGAACTCGAGGTCCGTGGTGTCGCCGAGGCCCAGCGCCCCTGTGAGCCCCGCGGTTCCGTCGTACCGCACGAACAGCACGCCGACGCCCACGAGCAGCAGTCCCGACACCAGCGAGGTGGTGTGGGCGGTGACCGGTCCCAGCCGCACCGAGCGGCCCCGCAGCCAGCCGCGGCGGCCGAGGTCGAACCGGGTCCACGCCAGCGCCAGCAGGAAGAGGGGGACCGTCATCCCGAACGCGTACGCCGCCAGCAGCAGGCCGCCTGCGACCGGGGTGTCCCTCGTGGCTGCCACGGTGAGGATCGCGCCGAGCACGGGGCCGGAGCAGAAGCCGGCGAGACCGTAGACCGACCCGAGGAGGTAGGTCGACAGCCACCGGGCGCCATCGCGCCCCATGACCCCGGCGTGCAGCCGTCCGACCCCCGGCACCGCGAAGCCGCGACCGAGGATCTGGAGAACTCCCAGGCCGATGACGGTCCAGCCCGCGACGGAGATCAGCAGCGCCCGGTGTCCGTAGAAGAGCGTCGACGCCGCACTGGCCCCGACCCCGAGCGGCACGAGGGTGGACGCGAGCCCGAGGTAGAACACCGCGGTGCGCCCCACGAGGGCCGTCGGGCTCGCGAACGCGTAGGCGAAGAACGAGGGAAGCAGCAGTGCGCTGCACGGCGACGGCAGTGCCAGCACCCCGGCGGCGACCGCCGCCAGCGTGGTGACCTCGGTCATCCCCCGGCCCCGGCCTTCGCCGCCTCGTCCTCGATCACCTGCCGGAACACGTCGATCGGCTGGGCACCGACGACCGGGACGCCGTTGACGACGAAGGTCGGCGTGCCCGTCACGCCGATCGCCTGACCCTCGGCGAAGTCGCGGTCGACGGCGCGCTCGGCGGCGTCGCTGCGCATGTCCTCGAGGAAGCGGTCGACGTCGAGGCCGATGTCCTCGGCCACCGCGGCGACGTGGTCCTCGTCGAGGTCACCGCTGTTGGGCGGCAGCTGGTCGGCGTACATGGCGTCGTGGAACGCCCAGAAGGCGTCCTGCTCGGCAGCCGCCCTGCCGGCGAGGGCGGCGGTGTGCGACTCGGGCCCGAGGTAGGGGAAGTCCTTCCACTCGATGCGCAGGATCCCCTCGTCGACGTACTCCTCGACGAGCTCGGGCTCGGTGTCACGGGCGAACTTGCCGCAGAAGGGGCACTGGAACTCCGAGTAGGCGATCAGCACGACGGGAGCGTCCACGTCGCCGCGGGCCATCGGGTCGCCGGGCTCGGCGCGCACCAGCTGCTGCCAGCCGTCCGGCGGGCCCTCCGCGGCGTCGGTGCCGCCGGTCCCGCCGCTCGCTCCGCCACCTCCCGAGGTGAGGACCTGCACCCCCACGATCACGGCGGCCACGAGTGCGGCGGCCAGGGCCACCACTGCCGGGAACACTGCCCGGTTCCGGTTGCTCACGTCAGGCTCCTTCTCCACGGACCCGGCCGGGTCCGGTCGACATCGGGGACAGGTCCACCGGGCACGCGACCTCGCCGCGCAGCCGGACGACGAGGGCGGCGCCGAGCAGCAGGACGGCGACGACCTGCAGCAGCGGCTGGAGCGGCTCGAACCAGGTCAGCGCCCCGGACGTGCCGAGCAGCAGGAGCACGACCTTGTTGCACACCGGGCAGCCGACGGCGAGGAAGGTGAGGACCCCGCCCCACCAGCCGGCGGTGCGCGGTCGCGCCCCGGCCGCGCCCGGGCTGCCGGGTGTGGTGGCCTGCGCGCCCGGAGCCGCGTCGACGTAGGTGGCGGCGACGAGGCCGCCCAGCACGGCGGTCAGCAGCAGGCCCGGCCACGCCCACCACGTGGGCGGGATCTCTCGGGAGAAGAAGGGGGTGTCGACCAGGTCGGTCGGGACAGCGACCAGGAGGACGACCGTCACCGCGGTGCCGGTCGCCGTGGCCCAGCGCCGGCCGGACCAGGCGCGCATGGAGGCGAGGCCGGTCACGAGGCGCCCGCCTCGACCGGAAGGCCCTCGCTGCGCCACTCCAGCATCCCGCCCTCGAGCCTGGTCGCGCGGACGCCGTGGGCGCCGAGCACGCGCACGGCGTCGTGCGCCATGACGCAGAAGCTCCCGCGGCAGTAGGTCACGATGCCCACCGTCGCGCCCGGGTTGGCGCCCAGCGTCGCCGCGAGCTCCTCGAGCGTCCCGAGCGGCGCGCTCCGGGCGCCCGGGATGTGGCCCGCGGCGAACTCCTCGGCGGGACGGACGTCGAGGAGCACGAGATCCGTGGACTCCAGGGCATCCCGCAGCTCCTGCCGCGTCATCACGCCGACGGTGTCGTCCCCCGGGACGTTGAGGTAGGAGTCGAGGGCGCGGGCCACGTCGGCGGACCGCTCCGTGGCGACCGCCCGCATCGCGGCGTACAACGCGGCGACGTCGTCGCCGGCCAGCCGGTAGAGGACCCGGGTGCCGACCCGGCGGGTGGCCACCAGGTTGGAGGCCTTGAGCACCTGGAGGTGCGCCGACACGGTGGTCACCCCCATGTCGGCGGTCCGGGCCAGCTCCTCGACCCCGCGCTCGCCCTGGGCGAGCAGCTCGACGAGCTGCAGCCGCTTGGCGCTGCCGAAGGCCTTGCCGACGACGGCGAGCTCGTCGAAGAGGCGGTCCCGCGACTCATTCATCTCATCCTCCAAAGATCTTTGGAGGAGTGTGCCACGGCTCCGCCGCCCACCTGAACCCCCACCCCCCATCCCCCGGAGAAAATGAACGGACAAATGCTTGTGGTGCGGGTCACGCCGCGGCTAGCCTCGACGCACCAGCAGTGCGCCGCGACGGGCGCAGCGGGCCGAGGGAGGACCCCAGGTGCAGTACGGATTCGCCATCGACCACCGGACCTGCATCGGCTGCCACGCCTGCACGGTGGCCTGCAAGACCGAGCACGGCGTCCCGCTCGGTCAGTTCCGCACCTGGGTCAAGTACGTCGACTCCGGCACCTTCCCCGAGTCGACCCGCGACTTCGGGGTGCTGCGGTGCAACCACTGCACCGACGCCCCCTGCGTGACCATCTGCCCGACCGAGGCGCTGTTCAAGCGCGAGGACGGCATCGTCGACTTCGACAACTCGGTGTGCATCGGCTGCAAGGCCTGCATGCAGGCCTGCCCGTACGACGCCCTCTACATCGACGAGGACACCCACACCGCCGCGAAGTGCAACTTCTGCGCGCACCGGGTCGACGACGGGCTCGAGCCGGCATGCGTGGTCGTCTGCCCCACCGAGTCCATCTGGGTGGGCGACCTCGACGACGCGGACAGCGCGATCTCCCGGTTCGTCGCCTCCAACGAGACGCAGGTACGCGCGCCCGAGCAGGGCACCGGCCCCAACGTCCACTACGTCGGCGCCTCGCCCGCGGTGCTCGACCCGCTGGCCGCCCCGGTGGACAGCAGCTACATCTGGGCGCAGCCCGACAGCCTGCGCACCGCTGTCGCCCGCGACCTGCCGGTGGACCCGGCCACCAACGCCCGCACCACCCTCAACACCGCCCACCCGGTCGTGTGGGGCTGGAAGGTGACGTCCTACCTGTGGACCAAGGGCGTCGCGGCGGGCGCCATGATGATCGCGCCGGTGGCCGCCCTCACCGGCGCGGTCGACGTCGGCAACGAGACCCTGGTCGACGTGGTCACTCCCCTCGTGGCGATGGCCGGCCTGCTCGCCACGGCGGTGCTGCTCATCGCGGACCTCAAGCGCCCCGAGCGCTTCCTCTACCTGATGACCCGGCCCCACCTGAGCTCCTGGCTCGTGAAGGGCGGCTTCGTCCTCGCCGCGGCCGCCGGCGTCTCCTTCCTGTGGTTCCTGCTCGCGCTGCTCGACGTCGACGGGCCGTTGCCGTTCGTGATGGCCGTCGGGGTCGTGGCGGGTGCGCTCACCGCCGGCTACACAGCCTTCCTGTTCGGCCAGGCCGAGGGTCGGGACCTGTGGCAGTCGCCGTGGCTGTTCTGGCACCTGCTGGCGCAGGCGGTGATGGTCGGCGGCGGCGCCCTCCTGCTGCTGTCGTACCTCACCGGCTCCACCGACGACCTGCGGACGCTGCTCGCCGCCGCGACGGCGGTGGGCCTGGTCTGGCACCTCGCCATCACGCTCCTCGAGCACGGCTGGGCGGGCAACGACCACGGCACCGCGAACGCCCGGGCCGCGCGGACCCTGATGACCCGCGGCCGCCACGCCGCGACGTACCACGCATCGCTGGTGGCCGGCCTGGTGGCGCTGGCGTGCGTGGCGCTCTTCCTGCTCACCGGCGCGGACGCCCTCGCGGTCCTGGGCGCCCTGCTCGTCCAGCCGTCCCTCGTCGCCTACGAGCACGTCTTCGTCCGTGCCGCCCAGGAGGTCCCGCTCTCGTGACCACGGAAGCCGACCGCACCAGCTCCCACCCGCTCCCCGGCGAGCGCTCCCGGTGGGGCCTTCGCAACTTCCCGCCCGTCGAGGAGTGGGACCACCACACGCAGCGGGACCCGAAGACCCGCGAGCCGCGCGACTACATGCTCGTCCCCACCACCTGCTTCAACTGCGAGTCCGCCTGCGGGCTGCTGGCGTACGTCGACAAGGACGACCTCTCGATCAAGAAGGTCGAGGGCAACCCGGCCCACCCCGGCAGCCGGGGCCGCAACTGCGCCAAGGGGCCGGCGACGCTCAACCAGATCGAGGACCCCGAGCGCATCCTCCACCCGCTGCGGCGGACCGGCGAGCGCGGCGGCGGCCAGTGGGAGCGGGTCAGCTGGGACGAGGCCCTCGACGACATCGCCGGCCGGATCCGGAAGGCGATCTCGGAGGACCGGCACAACGAGGTCATGTACCACGTGGGCCGGCCGGGCGAGGACGGCTTCGCCGAGCGGTTCCTCCTCGCCTGGGGCGTCGACGGCCACAACTCCCACACCAACATCTGCTCCGCCGGCGCCCGCCTCGGCTACAGCCTCTGGGGCGGCTACGACCGGCCGTCGCCGGACTACGCCCACGCCAAGGTGGTGCTGCTGCTCTCCAGCCACCTCGAGACCGGCCACTACTTCAACCCGCACGCGCAGCGGATCATGACCGCCAAGCAGAACGGCGCGAAGCTGGTCGTCCTCGACCCCCGGCTCTCCAACACCGCCTCCCACGCCGACGCGTGGCTCACGCCGTGGCCCGGCTCCGAGGCCGCGATCCTGCTCGCCGTGGCGGCGTACCTGCTGCGCGAGGGGCGCTACGACCGCGACTTCCTCCGCCGCTGGCTCAACTGGCGCACCTACCTGGAGAACCTCCACCCCGACGCCCCGGTCGACTTCGACACCTTCTGCGAACGGCTCACCGCCGACTACCAGCGCTACACGTTCGAGTACGCCGCCGAGGAGGCGGACATCCCCGTCGAGCAGGTCCGCGAGCTCGCGGAGATCGTGGCGGAGGCGGACGGCCGGCTCTCGGCCCACGTGTGGCGGAGCGCCACCGCGGGGAACCGCGGCGGCTGGATGGTGTCGCGCGCCCTCATGTTCCTCGTCGTGCTGACCGGGTCGGTGGGCACCGAGGGCGGCACCAGCCCCAACGGCTGGGACAAGATCATCCCGCACGGCCCGAACATGCCCGGCGGCCACGACCGTTGGAACGAGCTGACCTGGCCGCGCGAGTACCCCCTCGCCACCAACGAGCTCTCGATCCTGCTCCCCCACTTCCTGCGCGAGGGCCGCGGCAAGCTCGACGTCTACTTCTCGCGGGTCTACAACCCGATCTGGACGAACCCCGACGGCTTCTCGTGGCTGGAGGCGCTGACCGACGAGGGGCGTGTCGGCTGCCACGTCGCACTGACCCCGACCTGGTCGGAGACCGCGGAGTTCGCCGACTACGTGCTGCCGATGGGCCACTCCACCGAGCGGCACGACACCCACTCCTACGAGACGCACGCCGGCAAGTGGCTCGGCTTCCGGCAGCCGGTGCGCCGGGTCGCCATGGAGAAGCTCGGCGGGACCCCGCCCGACGGGAAGTCCTTCGGCGACAGCCGCGACTGGAACCCCGGTGAGGTCTGGGAGGAGACCGAGTTCTGGTTCGAGCTCTCCTGGCGCATCGACCCCGACGGCTCGCTCGGCATCCGGAAGTACTTCGAGTCCCCGACGCGGCCCGGCGAGCGGATAACCGTCGACGAGTACTACGGCCACGTGTTCGACCACAACGTCCCCGGCCTGCCGGAGAAGGCGGCCGCCGAGGGGCTCACGCCCCTGCAGTACATGCGCCGGTACGGCGTGGTCGAGGTCGCCAAGGACCTCTACCGCATCGACGAGCGGCAGCTCTCCGACGCCGAGTGCGAGGGCGCCGTCCCCGACGCCGACGGCGTGCTGCGCAAGCCGGTCGACCTCGAGACCCAGGTGCCGCTGGTGGGCGAGGCGGGCGCGGTCGGCCTCGTCCACGACGACGGGTCGCGCACCCAGGGCTGGCTCACCCCGAGCCGGAGGCTCGAGGTCTACTCCACCGCGATGCGGGACTGGGGCTGGCCCGAGCACGCCACCCCCGGCTACATCGAGTCGCACGTCTCCCGCCGCCAGGTCGACCTGGCCGCCGGCGAGCGGGTGCTGGTGCCGACGTTCCGGCTGCCCACGATGATCCACACCAGGTCCGGCAACGCGAAGTACCTCAACGAGATCTCCAACAGCCACCCGCTGTGGACCAACGCCGCCGACGCCCGCGCGCTCGGGGTCGACACGGGCGACCTGGTGCGGATCTCGACCCGGATCGGCCACTTCGTCGCCCGGGTGTGGGCCACCGACGGCATCCGGCCCGGCGTCATCGCGCTCTCCCACCACATGGGCCGCTGGCGGCTGCGCGACGGCGAGGGGTCGCGGTGGACGATGGGCAAGGTCGACCTCGACCACGACGGCACCCGGTGGCGGCTGCGCTACACCGAGGGCATCAAACCCTTCCCGTCCGAGGACCCCGACTCCGGCCGCATCTACTGGGACGACCCGGGCGTCCACCAGAACCTCACCTTCCCGGTGCAGCCCGACCCGTGGTCCGGCATGCACTGCTGGCTGCAGAAGGTGACCGTGGAGAAGGCCCACCCCGACGACGAGTACGGCGACGTCGTGGTCGACACGTCGAAGTCGGCGGAGGTCTACGAGGAGTGGCTCGCGCTCACCCGCGCGACCCTCGGCCCCGGCGGGCAGCGGCGCCCCGAGTTCATGATGCGCCCGGTCATGCCCAAGCGGCGCGCCTACCTCGTCGACGAGGGCTGACGAACAACGAGCGCACGGAGCACGCCTTGACCAGGGCCCGGCTGCACGTCACCCCGCCCCGGCGGGGCGACCTCGTCGCAGGCGTCACGGTCGCGCTGGTGCTGGTGCCGCAGGCCATCGCCTACGCCGCGCTGGCGGACCTGCCGCCCCAGGTGGGCCTCTACGCCGCCGCGGCCGCGCCGGTGTTCGCCGCGGCGGTCGGCTCCTCGCCGTACCTCCAGACCGGCCCGGTGGCGCTGACCAGCCTGCTGGTGCTCGGCGCCCTCGCGCCCTTCTCCTCCTCCGACACGGCCGAGTACGTCGCCCTCGCGGCGCTGCTGGCCCTGCTGGTCGGCGCGGTGCGGTTCCTCGTCGGCGTCACCCGCACCGGTGTCGTCGCCTACCTGATGAGCCAGCCTGTGGTGGCGGCGTTCACCCTGGCGGCCGCGGTGATGATCGTGGGCTCGCAGGTCCCCGCCCTGCTCGGCGTCCCGCCCGAGTCGGACAACCCGGTCGTCCGGGCGGCGGCCGCGCTGACCGACCCCGGGGCATGGCAGCCCGCGTCGCTGGTGATCGGGGCGGTCGTCGGCGCACTCGTGCTGGTCGGTCGGCGGGTCGACCCGCTGCTGCCCGCCGCACTGGTCGGCTCGGTGCTGGCCGCCCTCGCCGTGCACCTCTGGTCGCTGGACGCCGCGGTCGTCGGGTCGCTGCCGAGCGGCCTCCCGGCGCCGCAGCTGGACCTGCCGTGGTCGGCAGTCCCCCAGCTGCTGGTGCCGGCGGTGGTGATCGCGTTCGTGGGCTTCGCCGAGCCGGCGTCGATCGCCCGGCAGTACGCCGGCGTCGACCGCTCCCCCTGGGACCCCGACCGTGAGTTCGTCGGGCAGGGGCTCGCCAACCTCGGCTCCGGGCTGTTCGGCGGCTACCCCGTGGGCGGCTCCTTCTCCCGCTCGGCCCTCAACCGGCTGTCCGGGGCCCGGACCCGCTGGAGCGGCGCCGTCACCGGCCTCTGCGTGGCCGCGGTGCTGCCGGTGGCCGACGTGCTGGCCGGGCTGCCGACCGCGGCCCTCGCCGGCCTGGTCGTGGTGTCGGTCCTGCCGCTGCTCAACCCGCGGCCGGTCTTCCGGACCTGGCGGATGTCGCGCGCCCAGTTCGCGGTCGCGATGGTGACGCTCGCGGTCTCGCTGCTGGCAGCGCCGCAGGTCCAGTGGGGGGTCGTGGCCGGCGTCGCCGTCTCGCTCGCCGTCCACCTGTGGCGCGAGCTCCGGCTCGACGTGGAGATCTGGCGCCGTGGCTCCACCCTGCACGTCCGCCCGCAGGGGGTCCTCTACTTCGGCTCGGCACCGCGGCTGGAGACCCGGATCATCAGCGAGATCGCCGACCGCCCGCAGGTCAGCCGGGTGCGGCTCGAGCTCCAGCGGCTGGGGCGCATCGACCTCACCGGCGCGCTGGTCCTGCGCGCCATCTGCCGCGACCTCGGCCGCGGCGACGTGCAGGTGTCCATCTCGGGTGTGCAGCCGCAGTGGCAGCAGCTGGTCGAGTCGGTCTTCGCGGACGAGCCCGTTGACTACACTCGCTCGACGCGCGAGCGGGACGACGAGCACGACCGCGAGTAGGGCACGAGTAGGGCACGAGCAGGGCACGAGGAGGGAGGGCCGGCCGATGACACCCCGGACCAAGGGCCCCCGCACCCTGGACCGCACCGCGTCGGCACCGCTGTGGCAGCAGCTCCATGACGACCTGGTGCGGCGGATCGAGGCGACCGAGTTCCCCGAGACCTTCCCCGGTGAGCTCGAGCTGATGGAGGCCTACGGCGTCAGCCGCCACACCGTGCGCGAGGCCCTCGGCCGGCTGCGTCGCGAGGGCGTCATCCAGTCCTCCCGTGGCCGGTCCAGCGTCGTCGCCCCGGGTCTCATCGCGCAGGACCTCGGCGCGATGTACTCACTCTTCCACGAGCTGGAGCGGCGCGGCATCGAGCAGCGCAGCGAGGTGCTCGTCGTCGAGGAGCGGCAGGACGACGTGGTGGCGGACCGTCTCGAGCTGCGGTCCGGCTCACCGCTGGTCTACATCGAGCGGCTGCGGCGGGCCGACGAGGAGCCGCTCGCCTGGGACTGCGCCTGGCTCGACCCCCAGCTGGCGGCGCCGCTGCTCGAGGCCGACCTCAGCCACACCGCGCTGTACGACGAGTGGCACCGCGTGGCCGGGGTGCGGCTGTCCGGTGGCCGGGAGACGATCCGCGCGGTGCTGCCCACCGCCGGCCAGCGCGAGCTGCTCGCCATGGCGGACGACGAGGCCGCGCTGATGATCGAGCGGACGGGCCATGCGGGCGACCGGCCGGTGGAGTTCCGGCGCACGCTCGTCCGCGGCAGCCGGTTCAGCCTCACCGCCCACTGGTCGAGCTCGCAGTCCTACCAGGTCGACGTCACCGGGCCCGGCTGAGCGCCGGCCGGGAGCGGCCAGCCGGCCGGGCTGCCGGCGTCGAGCGGGAGCGCCCGCACCACCTCGACCACCGTGCCGCGGCTGCGGCCCTGCTCCTCGAGGGCGGCGTACCAGTCGGCCCGGGACAGGACGTCGCGCACCGGCCCGCGGGCGCCGCCCAGCCAGAGCTCGACACCCGTCTCGCCCAGGTCGGTGACCAGCTCGCCGAGCATCTCGACGCCGGTGAAGTCCGCCGCGGTGATCGCCGTGGCGTCGAGGACCAGGAACCGGACCCCGGGCCGCTCGCGCAGCCGCTCGGCGAGGTCGTCGGCGATCGCCCGCGCCCCGACGAACGACAGCGGGGCGTCGATGCGGACGACCAGCACCTCGGGGTGGGTCACGACGTCGTCGTGCCGACGGACGTTGCGGAAGACGCCCTGCTCCGGCGAGAAGCCGAGCTCCGGCATGTGCGGCCGGTTCAGGTGCCGCAGGAAGAGCGCGAAGCTCACGCCGACGCCGACGGCGAGGCCCCAGGTCGGGCCCAGGGCCAGCGTCGCCAGCGCGGTCGCCAGCAGGGCGGCGAGGTCGCTGCGACGGATCCGGCCGACCGCCCGGGCGCCCTTGACGTCCACCAGGCTGCCCACGGCGGCCAGGATGATCGCCGCGAGCACCGCCTTCGGGATCTGCGCCAGCAGCGGCGTCAGGAAGAGCAGGCTGATCGCGACCAGGACGGCCGCCACCACGCCCGAGAGCGGGGTCCGGGCGCCGGCGTTGAAGTTCACGGCGCCGCGGGAGAAGCCGCCGGCCACGGGCATGCCCTGCATCAGGCCGGCCGAGCCGTTGGCCAGGCCGACCGCGACCAGCTCCTGGTCGGGGTCGATCCGGGTCCGGGTCCGCCGGGCGAAGGCGCTCGCGGTGCTGATGGACTCCATGTAGCTGATCAGCGCGATCGCCGCCGCAGCCGGCAGCAGCGCCGTCACGTCCGCCCACACCCCGCCGGGCCACGACGGGAGCGGGATGCCCGAGGGGATCTCGCCGATCTGCGTGACCGGGAGGTCCAGCACGACGACCAGGACCGTCGCGACCGCGACGAGGAGCAGCGGCCCGGGCACGCGGGGCGCCCACCGCTTCAACGCGACCAGCGCCACGAGGGAGGCCGCGCCAAGCGTCGTGGTGACCGGGTCCAGGCTGGAGAGGGCGGGCACGACCGAGCCCATCGCCTCGAGGAAGGAGGTGCTGGAGCCCGAGAGGTCGAGGCCGAGCAGGTCCTTGACCTGCGTCAGCCCGATGGTGAGCGCGGCGGCGCTCGTGAAGCCGGCGATCACCGGCACCGACAGCAGGTTGACGAGGGCGCCCAGCCGGGCGAGTCCCGCCCCGACCTGCATCACGCCGATCATCAGGGTCAGCAGCGCCGTCAGCGCGACGTACCGGCCACTGTCGCCGTCGGCCAGCGGCGCGACCGCGGCCGCCGTGAGCAGCGAGTCGATCGCGACCGGACCGACCGAGATGAAGCGGCTGGTGCCGAACACGGCGTACACGACGAGGCTGACCATGGCGGCGTACAGGCCCGCGATGGGGGGCACGCCGGCCAGTGCGGCGTAGGCCATGGCCTGCGGCACGACGAGCACGCCGACGGTGGCGCCCGCCCGCAGGTCGGCGGTCCCGTCCGCACGGCGGTACGACGGCAGCCAGCCGACGATCGGCAGGAACGTGGCCAGCCGGCCCGTCCGGCCGGTCGTGGTGGTCTGCTCGCTCACGCGACCTCCTCCAGACGCTGTTCGTGGGTGTGGGCCAGCCACCCGGTGACCGTGGTCCCGGGCAGCCGGGTGCGGGCGACCGCGACCGCGTCGCGGATCTGGCTGCGACGGTCGTCGTCGGCGGCGGGGTTGGCCGCACAGTCGGTATGCCCCACCACGGCCACGTCATGCGTGCCGTGCCGCTCGACGGAGACCTGGAGCGCCTCCCACAGGTGTGGCGCGGCCAGTCCGGAGGACGTCTCCGGCCCGGGCGTGGTCACCACGTCGACGTGGTCGACGCCCCAGGTGGTTCGCAGGTGCTCGACGACGAGCCCGGTGATGCGCCCGTCGATGCAGGTGAGGGCCGCCCCGAAGGTCGGGCCCGTCAACGGGCGCCGAGCCGCGCCAGCGCCTGGTCGATGTCGCAGGTGGCGCCGCGGTTGTAGGGCAGCTTGGCCAGCAGGTTGCCCATCATGCAGGTGTTGCTGACGGCGGCGAAGGTGAGGCCGAAGCCGACGGCGGCGGCGACCCACTTCAGCGCCGGGACCCAGATGCTCGCCACGACCGCGAGGAGCACGATGCTGCCCGCGACCAGGCGGACCTGGCGCTCGAGCGCCCACTTCTCGACCTCGCCGCGCTTCACCGGCGCGTTCGCGGCCAGCCAGGAGTTCATGCCGCCGGCGAGCAGGACGAGGTCCTGCTTGCCCTCACGGCTCAGCTTGGTGGCCGCCTGCTCGGCGCGGCCACCGCTCTGGCAGACCAGCACCAGGGTGCCGCCGGCGTTGTGAACGATCTGCCGCAGGTGCGGGTCGAGCTGGTCGACCGGGATGTTGACGGCCCCGTCGATGTGGGCGGTCTCGAACTCACCGGGGCTCCGTACGTCGAGGACGAGTGTGTTCGGCTGCTGCATCAGCGCCTGGGCCTCGGCGACGCCGATGCTCTGGACGGTGGACTCGGTCATGTACTGCTCCTGTGTTCTTCGTGCTTCGGGTGCGGGTTCTGGGCGGCTGCCGGGTCAGGCGGCCACACCGGCGAGGTCGGGGATGCCGGCGCCGGTGAGGACCCGGACGTCGGCGAACCCTGCCGCGACCAGGCGGCTGGCGGCGATCGAGGCGCGGCGGCCGCTGGCGCAGCCGACGAGCACCGGCTTCTCGGGGTCGAGCCCCTCCGGGACGCCCTGGGTGAAGACGTCGGCGGCGAACCGCTCGACGGCGCCGGGGAGGCGGACCTGCTCGAGCTCGCTCGGCATGCGCACGTCGAGCACCTGGATGCCCTCGTCCTGCAGCCGCCTCGCCTCGTCGAGGTCGACGAGGACGAAGCCCGGGCCGAACGCGTCGACCGGCAGGTCGATGGCGAGGCCTTCGACGGAGTCGAAGCCGATCTGGGCAAGCTGGGTGACCGCCTCCTCGGCGTCCTGGTCGCGGTCGGCGACGATCGCGACGGGCTGGTTGTAGGGCACCAGCCAGCCGGCCCAGCTGCCGAAGTCGATGCCCATCTCGATGCCGACGCTGCCGTGGACCAGGCCGAGGGCCTGCCGCTCGCGCGGCCGCATGTCGACGACGTGCAGGTCGCTTCGGCGCAGCTCCTCGGCGGTGAGCGACGGCTTCTTCTCCTCCGGCATCGGCTTGACGCCGAGCGTGTTGGTCGGGCCCATGTACTG
This sequence comes from Nocardioides sp. GCM10027114, assembly GCF_042659625.1. NCBI lineage: Bacteria > Bacillati > Actinomycetota > Actinomycetes > Propionibacteriales > Nocardioidaceae > Nocardioides > Nocardioides sp. GCM10027114. The sequence continues at coordinate 83,670 of NZ_JBHSSS010000003.1, read as the reverse complement.
GTAGAAGCCCGGGATCGGCATCGGCATCCGGAGCATCTCCTTGGCCATGTCGTCCGGGTCCTCGATCTGGAGCAGCGGGTTGCTGGCGACCTCGTCGGCGATCGTGGAGGTGTACTTGCCGGCGCCGGTGGAGGTGCAGAAGGAGCCCTCACCGTGGGTCGGCAGCAGCTCCACCTCGCCGGGCAGCTTGGCCAGTCGGTGAAGCGACTGGTGCTGCAGGCGCGCCAGCGTCTCGGCACGCTCCGGGCCGAGGAGGTCCGGGCGGCCCGCGGAGCCGACGAGCAGGCTGCCGCCGGAGAAGACCGCGACCTCCTTGCCGTCGAGCAGGATCACGTAGCTCGTGTGCTCCGGGGTGTGCCCGGGGGTGTGCAGCGGGCGGATGGACAGGCCGCCCTCGCCCTTGAGCTCCTCGAGGTGGAACGCGGGCGTGTAGCGGTACGCCGCGGCTGCGGCGGCCGGGAGCACCAGCTCGGCGCCCGTGCGCCGCGCGGCCTGCTCGGCGCCGGAGACGTAGTCGTTGTGGAGGTGGGTCTCGAGGACGAAGCGCAGGTCGAGGTCGCGTGCGGCCGCCTCGTCGAGGAAGCGGGAGATGTCGCGCTGCGGGTCGACCAGGACGGCCTTGCCCTCGTGCTCGAGCAGGTAGGTCTGGTCCCCGAGCCCGGGGGTGCGGAAGGAATGGATCTGCATGGGGAGCCTCTCTCGCTCTCGCTTGGATACCCTCTGGGGTATCTAATGTACGGACCTTTGCGGCCCAGTCAAGTCAGGAAGATCCGATGCCCCGTGCGGCGGGACGGAGCACCCTGACCAGCAGGCACGGACGTGCGCGAACCGCGCGACAGGAGGCGCCATGCGAAGGACCCTCGTCGCCATCGCCGTCGCCGCCGTCGCGGCGCTGCTCACGGACTGCAGCGCCGCCGAGGAAGGGGCCGGCGGGGCTGGTGGGCTGGGGCTACGTCGGGATCTACGGCGACGTACGCGCAGCAGCCGTCGACTGCGCGGAGGCACCGCAGGAGGGCGTGGGCCTGACCCACCACGCGCTGCTCCACGGCGTCGACGTGCGGCCGGCGATCCTCACCCCGGAAATGAATGAAGCCGCAGGACCGTGGCGGTCCTGCGGCTTCGATCTGCGCGCCCGTAGGGATTCGAACCCCAAACCTTCTGATCCGTAGTCAGATGCTCTATCCGTTGAGCTACGGGCGCATGCCGCCCGGCGGGCCGAACGACTGGACGAGAATAGCGGACCTGTTCGGCGTTGCCTAAATCAGTGCGGCTGGGAGGATCGGAGTGTGACCGCCCCCACGCGTCGGCACCCCCGACCGACCACCACCACGCCCCCCGTGGTGGCGGGTGTCGCGGTCACGCTCGCGCTGCTGCTGGGCCTCTTGGGCTGCACGTCGACCGAGTCACCGGCACGGTCGGCCGGGGAGGAGCCGACCCTCGTGCTCGACAGCGGGCGCCCCCACTTCGAGGGCCGGCGCGCCGTCACGGTGCAGGCGGGACGCATCGTCTACAGCGGGCAGACGTGCGACCCGGTCGAGGGTCGTGGCCGGGTCTGCTCACTGGACGGCGAGCGCACCTACCTCGCGTTCGGGAAGGTCAAGCAGGTGACGCTCGCCGAGGCGCGCATGGACTCGGCCGACGGGAACACCAGCTGGACTGCGTCCCTCCGCTTCGCGCCCGAGGACCGGCGGGCAGTACGTCGCTCGGTCGCCGAGGCGACGGCCAGCGGGGCGGTGGTGCTGATCCTCGACGAGAACCAGGTCGTGATGCTGCCGACGCCGGTGACCGAGTTCTTCGGCGCCCGGGTGCTGCTCGAGAACCTCACCAAGGAGCAGGCGTGGGACGTGGTGGCCCGCTTCGATCCGGAAAAGTCCTAAGCAGTACTGTTCTCCGCGCCCCCTTCGATCCGCCGCAGACCGCGAGCCCAGACGGCCGTCGCGCAAGGCGTTCAGCGTTGATCGATCCAATAGGTGGGCCGTCCCCAGCGGGATAGCCTCCCAGCAACGCGGGGGGTTCGACGACCCTCCGGCCACAAATCGTCGCCGGCAACGAGGCCGTGCGCACGCATAGGACTCCACGACACCACCGTCGATACGCTCGACGGCCGGCGGCTCCCACGCCGCGCGACAAGCGTCGTACGACGGGGGCAGGCGCCGCGAATGCGCGAGAGGGAACTCATGACCGCCCAGACGCAGGCGCCCACGACCCACCGGGGCATCCTCGACTTCGTCGACGAGGTCGCCACCCTGACGACACCCGACCGGATCCACTGGTGCACGGGCTCCGACGAGGAGTGGACCGAGCTCACCGACGCCCTGGTGGCGTCGGGGACCTTCACCCGGCTCAACCCGCAGATCAAGCCGAACTCCTTCTACGCGCGCACCGACCCCACCGACGTGGCCCGGGTCGAGGACCGCACCTACATCTGCTCCGTCGACAAGAAGGACGCGGGTCCCACCAACAACTGGATGGACCCGGACGAGATGAAGGCGCTCATGCGCAAGCTCTACGCGGGCTGCATGAAGGGCCGGACGATGTACGTCATCCCCTTCGTCATGGGCCACCTCGACGCCGAGAAGCCGATGTTCGGCATCGAGATCACCGACTCCGCGTACGTCACCGCCAGCATGCGCGTGATGGCTCGCATGGGCACCCACGTGCTGCGCCGCATGGAGGAGCTCGAGGCCGCCGGCGCCGAGATGAGCTGGGTGCCCGCCCTCCACTCGGTCGGCATGCCGCTCGAGGACGGCCAGGCCGACGTGCCGTGGCCGTGCAACGACACCAAGTACATCGTGCAGTTCCCCGAGGAGCGCATGATCTGGTCGTTCGGCTCCGGCTACGGCGGCAACTCGCTGCTCGGCAAGAAGTGCTACGCCCTGCGCATCGCCAGCGTCATGGCCCGCGACGAGGGCTGGTTGGCCGAGCACATGCTGATCCTCAAGCTGACCTCGCCCGAGGGCGTCGTGAAGTACATCGCGGCCGCCTTCCCGAGCGCCTGCGGCAAGACGAACCTCGCGATGCTCCAGCCCACGATCCCGGGCTGGAAGGTCGAGACCCTTGGCGACGACATCGCGTGGATGCGGATCGGCGACGACGGCCGGCTGTGGGCGGTCAACCCGGAGTACGGCTTCTTCGGCGTCGCCCCCGGCACCAACGAGCACACCAACCCCAACGCGATGCGCACCATCAACAAGGGGAACTCCGTGTTCACCAACGTCGCCCTCACCGAGGAAGGCGACATCTGGTGGGAGGGCCTCGAGAACCCACCGGCCCGCGCCACGTCGTGGAAGGGCGAGGAGTGGGGCCCGGGCAGCGACGCACTGTCCAGCCACCCCAACAGCCGCTACTGCACCCCGATCAAGCAGTGCGACATCCTCGCGCCCGAGTACGACGACCCCCGCGGCGTCCCGATCGACGCGATCCTGTTCGGTGGTCGACGCAAGACCACGGTGCCGCTCGTGTTCGAGGCCCGCGACTGGACCCACGGCACCTTCCTCGGCGCCACCCTGTCGTCCGAGACCACGGCAGCCGCGGTCGGCCAGGTCGGCGTGGTGCGCCGCGACCCGATGGCGATGCTGCCGTTCATCGGCTACAACGCCGGCGACTACTTCAACCACTGGATCACGGTCGGCAAGGAGAACGACGCGGCCAAGCTGCCGAGGATCTTCTACGTCAACTGGTTCCGCCGCGACGAGCAGGGCGACTTCCTGTGGCCCGGGTTCGGCGAGAACAGCCGCGTGCTGAAGTGGGTCGTCGAGCGGATCGACGGCCAGGCCCCGGCGGTCGAGACGCCGATCGGCCAGGTGCCGACCCCGGAGGCGCTCGACACCGACGGGCTCGACATGACCGCCGATCAGCTCGAGGCGGCGCTCGCGGTCGACGTCGAGGAGTGGAAGGCCGAGATCCCGCAGATCCAGGAGTGGTTCGAGAAGTTCGGCGAGCAGCTGCCCGCGGTTCTCTGGACCGAGCTGGACGGTCTCAAGGCCCGACTGGGCGCCTGAGCACCACGCACGACACCGGGGGAGCCCCGGCCGCCCCAGGGCGGTCGGGGCTCTCCGCGTTCCGGGGCCGCCGCTGTGCCATGATCGGCGCTCTGGCACGGGTGACACGGGGGACGACGGGAGCGTGAGTGAGCGAGTTCGGACCTGACAGGCGCGCGCTCTTCCAGCACGAGGCCGCGTCCCTCTACGAGGAGATCGTCGCGCAGGACGGCATCGCCGCCGACGACCCCCGCATCACGGAGGGTGCGGAGTGCCGCGCCGCGTTCGAGCTGCTCCTCGAGCTCGACCTCGTCATCCTCGACCGGGAGACCGAGGGCTACGTCGCGGTCGACCCGTCGACGGTGCAGTCGCGCGTGGTGGGACCGCTGGGGGTCCGTGGCGCCGAGCTGATCGCCGAGTCCGCCGAGTGGGCCCGCGCCTTCGGTTCGCTGTCGCAGGCCTGGCGCAAGTCACCCCAGTCCGCCCGCGGGCCGCTGACCGAGATCCACGGTCCCGAGGCCATCCAGTCCTACATCTCCGGCGTGGTGGCCGACGCCGAGGAGGAGCTGCTGACGGCGCAGCCCCAGACCGGCCGCGACGCCGCCATCATGGCGGCCGCCGCCGAGCGCGACACCGCGGCGCTCGAGCGCGGCGTGCGGATGCGCACCCTCTACCAGCACAGCGCCCGGCGGTCCTCGGTCACGCACCAGTACGTCGCGGCCGTCACCGCCAAGGGCGCCGAGGTGCGCACGCTGGACGAGTTCTTCAACCGGATCATCATCGTCGACCGTCGCATCGCCGTGATCCCGGGGAAAGCGGGACTGGCGGTCGCGCTGTCGGTGCGCGAGCCGAACATGATCGCCTACCTGGTCGACATCTTCGAGCGGACCTGGGAGCGCGCCCGGCCCTTCACCAACCGGGAGACGTCGCTGCTGCGCGACATCGCGGCCGAGCAGCGCGCGATGACGATCCGGATGCTCATCGAGGGCCACGCCGACCCGGTGAGCGCCAAGCGGCTCGGGGTCAGCCCGCGCACCTACGCCGGCTACGTCGCCGACCTCAAATCGGAGTACGAGGCCGAGACCCGGTTCCAGCTCGGCTACGTCATGGGGCAGCGCGGCATCTCCGGACGGGAGCGCACCGACGCCTCGGCCGCTCAGGCCGACGGCTAGCGCGCCGCTCAGGCCGACGACTAGCGCGCCGCTCAGGCCGACGACCAGCTCACCCGCTCGGCTCAGAAATCAACACGAGGACAGTGACATGGTCACTGTCCTCGTGTGGTTGAGACGGGCCGGGGGGGTGGCACTGGGACCGGTCGGGTGGGGGGTGGCAGGTCCCCGTCTCAAAACAGGGGGGGTGTTCTCAGGGAGCGACGCGACAGCCGGGGCAGCCCCAGCTGGTGTCGCGCAGGGCCTCGGCCGGAGCGCCGAGCAGTCCGACGCTCATCGCAACGGTCGCCACGACGATGCCGACCTTGGTCACGATCTTCATGTTGATTTCCGCCTTCGCGTCGGGGTTCGGGTGCTGGGCTGGACCCGATGGACCAATCTTGGTGGACCCGTGCAGAGATCGGCAGTCGATCGTTGGGTCAGAAACTTGCAGTGCATTTTCCTGCAGTCGTGGGCACGCGGCTTGCCCCTGGAAGACGAACGGCCCCTCCGGATGAACCGGAGGGGCCGGACGCTACCGCGGAGGCGGCGGGATTTGAACCCGCGAGAGGGGTTTGCCCTCAACCCGCTTAGCAGGCGGGCGCCATAGACCGGACTAGGCGACGCCTCCTCCACGGCCCGCGTCGTCGTACGACGACTCGGACAGCCCGCACAGGCTACAAGGCCGGTGCCGCGGGTGCCGAATCAGGTGCCGACCCGGACGTCCCGGGCGTCCTGCTCACTCGCCGTCGAGCGGGCGGAGGCCCTCCGCGCGGCGCAGGTGCTCGCGCACGTCCTTGGCGAACTCGTCGCGGTCCGCCGCCAGTGCCTGCACCGGGATGGTGGTGCTGCGGCCGTCAGCGAGGCGCAGCACGAGGCACGGGATGCCGCGCGGGTGGGAGGCCACCGCCTCGGCGACGTCCTTCCAGCGGGCCTGCCGGACGCCGGCGCCGCGCACCAGCCGGACCCGGTAGCCCTCGTCGTCGAGCCGGACCACCGGAGTGGCCCGCAGCCACGCTCCCACGCCCAGCACGGCCGCGACGCCGACCACCGCGACCGGCAGCAGCACGAGCACGGAGAGCTCGAGCACGGCGATCAGGAGGGTCGCTCCGAAGACCAGCAAAGCCACGGCGACGATGAGCAGGCCCACCAGGCGGGCGCCGAGGGCGGGAGCGAGCCGATAGTCGGACGACATGGGGTCGATTGTCCCTCGCCGCCGGAACCGGCCGTCCGGAGGGGTTGCCGCGGCGGGGCCGCGGGCGGACACTCGAATCCCCCGCCGGAACCTGGGCCATCCGGGAGGTCGTCATGACCGCTACCCCCACCGCGACCGCGCTCCACAGCCTCACGGTCGCGCTGGACGCGCCACCGCTGCCGCTGTCGGCCGTCCCCGAGGCACCCACCGGCGCGACGGCCAGCTGGCGCTGGCAGGTACGACGCCTGCTGGGCGAGCTGCGTGACGCCCTCGGCAGCGAGGGAGACGCGGCGACGGACGGCTGGCTGGCGGCGCGCAGCGTGACGCTGCTGCGCGAGCGCGACCTGCTGCTGGGGCGGCTCGGCCGGCTCGGACCGGTGGTCCTCCAGAGCCCGGACGTGGCCGGCATCTGCCGGGAGCTGCGGCGCCTGACCACGGACATCGGCCACTACTGCCAGCGGCTGCACGACCTGGCGTACGACGAGGTGGAGCTGGAGCTCGGCGGGTCCGAGTGATGGCTGACCCTCAGGGCCGCCCGGCCCACTTCGCCGCCCGGGCGGGCGCCTAGACTCGTCGCGCCGTCCCCGGACGGCACGGAGGGGTGCCGGAGTGGCCGATCGGAACCGCCTTGAAAGCGGTCGCTGGCAGAGATGTCAGCCGCGGGTTCGAATCCCGCCCCCTCTGCCAGTCAGGATCACGAGACGTACTGCCGCCGCTCGTAGACCAGCACCGCGTCGACGTCGATCCGTCCCCGGCCCGAGGTCCGCAGGTTGCGCACCGCCAGCGTGTGGTCGCCCTGCTCCACCACGCCGTGCCACACGACGACACGGTTGCGGTTGCGCGTCGCGAGGCTGTCCAGCGTCGCCACCACGTCCCCGTCCACGAGGACCTGGAAGCGCCCCCGCTTCGGCCCCTGCGGCATGACCAGGCCGAGGTGCGCCCCGCGCGCCGAGGCGACCTCGATCCAGTACGTCGCCGTGGCGCCGCGTCCCCAGGTGTGCATCTGCGTCCCGCCCGAGGCGCACCGGCACGTCGACGTCCGCCACCGGCCGGTCCGGTCGACGGGGATGGCCTCAGCGTCAAGTTCCACTGATACGCCGTCCTGCTGGTAGACCTCCGGCTGCGCCGGACCCGAGGTGGCGTACTTCGCGTTGTCCGCCTGGTCGTAGGCGGTGACCGCCCACCCCGACTGTTCCGGGATGCGTCCGCCGCACTCGCCGCCGTAGTCCGTCAGGGTGTCGTGCCACGGGAGCCTGTCGAAGTCACCCCAGAAGTCGCTAGGACCTTCGGGTTCACTGTCCCCGTCGAGGTTCCACCGGTTGTACCAGCGGATGCCGGACTCATCCGTGGCGGAGTAGCGGACCAGGTAGGGCACTTCAGTGACTTCATGCCCCTCGCAGACGTAGCCGAGCCATCTCCTGACCTGCGCCCCCACCTCGAACTCCGGGTCGACCACGACCACGGGTGGACGGTTGTCCGGTGCGTCCCCCGAAGCGCCGGGTGTCGCCACGAGGGCGGCCGCCACGAGGAGGGCGGCAGAGGTGAGGAGGGTCAGTGCGGAGCCACGTCGGGACATGGCACCTCCCGGAGGGTCTGGAGGCCAGAGTCACTGCCACGGGACGCTAGCCGCAGCGACCGGCTCGGAGACCCTTGCGCCCGGCAGGTACCGAGATCCCGGTAGGGACCCCGCCCGGGATCCGCTCAGTGCGTGATGGCGATGAGGACGTCGCCCTCCTGGACGACGTCGCCGGGGCTGACCTTGACCGCCGAGACCCGGCCGGTGTGCTCGGAGATCACGGGGATCTCCATCTTCATCGACTCCAGCAGCACCACGGTGTCGCCGGCCGTGACGGTGTCCCCGGGGGCGACCTCGACGTTCATCACGTTGGCCACCATCTCCGCGAGGATCTCCGTCACCTGTTCGCGCGCCATGCACGCGAACCTAGTCGTTACTCGCGCGTACCCGGAACAGCCGCACCGGCGCCCTCATGGGGCCCTCAGAGCAGCGCCTCGGTGCGGCCGGGCTCGGGACGGACGGCGCTGGCCGCCTCCTCGGCACGGCGGCCGCGGCGGCCCTTCGGGGCCGTGAACCGCAGGTCGAGCCGGACGAGGACGAAGCCGACCGCGAGGCCCACGACGAGCGCGTAGAGGACCGCCAGCAGCGCCTCGGTGCGCGAGACGGTGGTGTTGACGAGCGCCTGCGCCACGGGGGCGGTCGCCGCGACACCGAACGCGCAGACCCACCAGCCCTGCCGGCGGCGGGCGCGCATGTAGCAGCCCCAGACCAGCGCCGGGATGCCGAGCACGGCCACGAGCGGGCGTGGGAAGGCGCCGAGCTCGGCGCGCGTCCACCGGATGCCGTCGAGCAGCGACCCGACCAGGCCGGGGGTGCCGTAGCGGCGCAGCAACTCGGCGTACGCCAGCGTGACGCCGAGGACGACGCTGCCGACGAGCACGACGACCACCCCGCGACGACCCAACCCGTGCAGGCCGGCGCCGAGCCGGTAGACCAGCCCGAGCGCGCCCGCGAGGGCGAGGCCGAGGGTGACGTACTCGAAACGCAGCAGGGAGATCGTGGGCTCGAAGCCGACCGTGGCGACCGCGCCGACGGCCGCGACCAGCAGCGCCACGACCGCCTCGCGTGCAGCGTGCACGAATCGGACCGCCGGGACCGTCGCCATGACCGCGAGGACGGCGCTGACGACGCAGGTGCCGACGGCGGCACCCGTCGTGAGGACGTCGGTGCCGGCGACCGTGGCCGTCACGCCGTAGGCGAACGCCAGCGCCCCGAAGAACAGCGGCCGGCCACCGGCGCGGGCGGCGAGCGCCCACGTGTAGGCGCTCGCGATCGCCGTCGAGCCGGCGGCACCCAGCCACTCGGGGCCGATGCCGACCCCGGAGAACACGAGCGCGGCCAGACCACCGACGACGGCGAGCACCCAGAGCAGCTGCGGGAACCGGCTCGACCGGAGCTTCCTGATCCGCTCCTCCGTCCGCGTCAGGGCGCGCTCCCACCGGGACGGCGGCCGGACGGCGCGGCGACGCGGTGGGGCGGTGGACACGGACGTCTAGGTTACATTCGGCGGTTCGCCAGCGAGGGGTTGGTACGCCGGGCCTCGGCGAGCACCTCGCGGTCCAGCTCGGCCCGCAGCGTCTCCGGGCCGTCCCCGGCCTCGGCCAGGACCTCGCCCATCGGGTCGACCACCAGCGAGTGACCGGTGTAGCGCGGGCCCGGCTGCGCCGCCGCCACGACGTACGCCGTGTTCTCGATCGCCCGGGCACGGACGAGGGTGCGCCAGTGGTCGACCTTGCGCGGACCGGCCACCCAGGCGGCCGGGACCACCAGCACCTCGGCGCCCTCGCCCACCAGCAGCCGGGCCAGCTCGGGGAAGCGCAGGTCGTAGCAGGTCATCAGGCCCAGCCGCAGCCCGCCGACCTCGACCAGCCGCGGCTCCACGACCCCGGCGGTGAGCCGGTCGGACTCCCGGTAGCCGAACGAGTCGTAGAGGTGGATCTTGCGGTAGTCCGCCGTGGCGGCTCCGCGCACGACGAGGGTGTTGAACGGCTTGGCCGGGTCGTCGCTGCGCTCGAACATGCCGGCCACGACGGTGGTGCCGCGCTCCTTGGCCACCCGCTCGACCTCGTCGGCGAACGGCCCCGGCACCGGCTCGGCGTACGGGCTGACGTCGGAGCCGGCCTCGCCGAAGTCGCGGGCGTAAGCCTCGGGCAGCACCACCAGGTCCGTGCCGTCGGGCACCAGACCGGCGAGGGCCTCCCGGTTCGCCGCCGGGTCCAGCCCGGACGCCTCCTGCACCACCGCGACTCGCAGCACCATCCCTCCAGCCTGCCACCCCGCCGGGGTCGGTGGGAGACTGCGGGGGTGGCTGACCGGTCGGAGGGGCGCGCGGGTCGTGGGGCGGTCGACGCGGCCGTGGCGGCGGTCGTGCTGGCCGGCGGCACCGGCGCCCGGCTCGGCGGCGCCGACAAGGCCGGCATCGAGCACGCCGGCCGGACGCTGCTCGAGCACGCGCTGGTCGCGACCGCCGCGGCGACGCAGACCGTCGTCGTCGGCGACCCGGTCCCCACGTCGCGCCCGGTCACCTTCACCCGGGAGGACCCCACCCACGGCGGACCCGCCGCCGGGCTGCTCGCGGGGGTGGCCGCGCTCGCAGCCCCGCCGCGGCTCGTGGTGGTGCTGGCCGTCGACATGCCGCACGTGACGGCCGCGACCGTGACCCGGCTGCTGGAGGCTGCCGACGGGCACGACGGGGCCTTCCTCGCCGACCCCGACGGCCGGCGCCAGCTCGCCGGGGTGGTCGCCGCCGAGGCGCTCGCGCGGGTGGCGCCCGCGGACCCCCACGGGCTGCCGCTGCACCAGCTCCTGGGCCCGCTCGAGCTCGCGACGGTGCCGGCGCACGGGGCCGAGTCGGCCGACGTCGACACCTGGGCGGACCTGCGCGACCTCTGACCCGGGGCTTGCGGGGCCACTCCGGAGTCGCCATGGTGGGGCTTGTGAACCTGCACGACTGGATCGACGAGCTGTGCGACGTGCTCGACGTCGACGCGGAGGTCGACGAGGCACTGGTGCTGGACCTGGCGCGCGTCGCCGCCCACCAGGTGGAGCGGATGGCCGCGCCGGTCACGACCTACCTGCTCGGCTACGCCGCGGGCACGCTGAAGGCCGACCCCGAGCAGGTCGAGCAGCTGGCGGCCCGGGCGCAGTCCCTTGCCGAGGGCTGGGACAAGCCCGCCGGCGCGCCAGACCCGGTCGACGTGGACGACGAGATCCCCGACGACAGCGCGGTCGACCACAGCGGCGACGAGTTCGAGGACTGAGGGGTCCGGAGGGGCCGGCGGACGCCCGTAGGGTGACCCGCATGCGAGCCGTCGTCGCCTCCGCGCCCGGAGGACCCGAGGTCCTGAACGTCTCCGAGCTGCCCGACCCCGAGCCCGGTCCGGGCGAGGTGGTCCTCGACGTCGCCGCGACCGCGGTCAACCGCGCCGACCTGCTGCAGCGGCAGGGGCACTACCCGCCACCCAGGGGCGCCTCTGACGTGCTGGGCCTCGAGTGCAGCGGCACCGTCGCCGCGCTCGGCCCCGACGTCACCGGCCTCGCCGTCGGCGACGAGGTGTGCGCCCTGCTCGCGGGCGGCGGGTACGCCGACAAGGTGGCCGTCCCCGCGGGCCAGGTCATGCCGCTGCCCGGCGGGGTCGACCTGGTGACGGCGGCGGCGCTGCCCGAGGTGGCGTGCACGGTCTGGTCGAACGTCGTCATGGTCGCCCACCTCCAGCGGGGCGAGACCCTGCTCGTCCACGGCGGAGCCGGCGGGATCGGCACCTTCGCGATCCAGCTCGCGAAGGCGCTGGACGCGCGGGTCGTCACCACCGCGGGCTCGCCCGCCAAGCTCGAGCGCTGCCGCGAGCTCGGCGCCGACGTCGCCGTCAACTACCGCGAGGAGGACTTCGTGGAGGCGGTGCGTGGGGCCACCGACGGCCGCGGGGCCGACGTCGTGCTCGACAACATGGGCGCGAAGTACCTCGGCCGCAACGTGACCGCGCTCGCCGACAAGGGGCGGCTGGTCATCATCGGGATGCAGGGCGGCACGAAGGGCGAGCTCGACATCGCGGCGCTGCTGCGCAAGCGGGGGGCCGTCATCGCGACGGCGCTGCGCTCGCGGCCGACCGACGAGAAGGCCGCGATCTGCCGCTCCGTCGCCGAGCACGTGTGGCCGCTGGTGGCCGAGGGCTCGGTGCAGCCGGTGGTCCACACGTCCCTGCCGCTGGAGCGCGCCGCCGAGGCGCACGCCCTCATGGAGGCCGGCGACAACGTCGGGAAGATCCTGCTCACGACCTGACCTGCCCCCTCCGGCCGCCCCGTAGGGTGAGGCCCATGAGCGACAACCGCCCCGAGGACAGCGAGAACGCCGGCCAGGCAGGCGGCCAGCCGGACCCGGAGCAGCACGTGGTGGTCGTCGGGCCCGACGGCCAGCCCGTCGGCACCCTGCCCGCCTCGGTGGTCGCGGCCGCGACCGCCGGCCAGGCCGGGGAGGGCGACGACGAGCGGGCCATCACCGACCTGGTCGAGCAGCCCGCCAAGGTGATGCGGATCGGCAGCATGATCCGCCAGCTCCTCGACGAGGTGAAGGCCGCGCCGCTCGACGAGGCCAGCCGCAACCGGCTCCGCGACATCCACCACGCCTCGATCCAGGAGCTCGAGACCGGCCTCGCCCCCGAGCTGGTCGAGGAGCTCGAGCGGCTGTCGCTGCCGTTCACGGAGGACACCACCCCGTCCGAGGGGGAGCTCCGCATCGCCCAGGCGCAGCTCGTCGGCTGGCTCGAGGGCCTCTTCCACGGCATCCAGACCGCCATCTACGCCCAGCAGGTCGCCGCCCGCGCCCAGCTGGAGCAGATGCGCAAGGCGCTGCCCGGGGCGCACCCCCACCCGCACGGGCGCCACGAGGCCGAGCAGGGCGACGTGCCGCGACAGCAGGGCGAGTCCGGCGGGATGTACCTCTAGGTCGTCGGACGGTCGGTCAGGCCCGGCGCGAGCGCCGGGAGACCACCAGCAGGCCCAGCACGCCGACCAGCACCAGCGCCACGCCCGGCGCCGCGAGCCGCGAGAGCCGCTCGGGCTCGGCGTCCTCGAGCCGGGTGAACTCCGCCTGCTCGGTCTCGGCGGGCTCGCGCGGACTCAGGTCGGTGCCGGCGCCGAGGGTCTCCTCGACGAGGCGCACCAGCCGGTCGCCGGCCGGGCCGGTGCCGGCGCAGCGGTCGGTCGCGAGGTCGGCGCCGGACTCGGTGACGAAGAAGACGTAGCGCTCGTCGACCTGCAGGTCGCCCAGGCCGCACTCGTCGTTGGCCGGCGACGTCACACGCACGCGGGTACGGGACACGTCGCCCTTGTAGAGGGTCTCGGGCTCGACCCGGTAGGAGGTCGTGCCGCGGCTGCCGCTGCGGGCGGTCTGGTCGACGACCACGCCGCTGAAGACGACGTCGGCCCGCTCGGCGTCACGCTCGACGGACGTGGCGGTGCACGGGCAGGCTTGCGCCGGCGACGTGGAGGTCACCACGCCGACGCAGGCGAGCACCAGCGCGGCGATGAGCAGGCGGACCGTGGGAAGCACGGGGCAATCCCACCAGATCACAGGCCGAACACACCAGCCAGCACCCGCGCCACCCCGTCGTCGTCGTGGCCGGGCGCGAGGTGCGGCGTCACCGCCCGGACCGTCGGGTGCGCGTCCGCCATGGCGTACGCCGTGCCGGCCCACTCGAGCATCGGGATGTCGTTGGGCATGTCGCCGAACGCGATCACCTCGTGCGGGGCCACCCCGAGGCGCTCGCACAGCAGCGCGAGCGTGGTCGCCTTGGTGACGCCGGCGCCGCTGATCTCCAGCAGTGTCGAGGTCGAGGACCAGGTGATCGTGACCGCGTCGCCCACCGCCTCCTCGGCGCGGGTCCAGAAGTCGAGCGCCTCCAGCTCCTCGTGGCGGGCCAGCAGCTTGAGCGCCGGCTCGTCGAAGACGTCCTCCAGGCTGCCGCGGCGGCTGCCGTCCGGGACGGGATGCCGCTCGGTGAACTCGGTCTCCAGCGCGATGCCCGCGAGGGTCTCGACGGCGAAGACCGACCCCGGCACGGCGTGCCGGATGCGCCGGCAGGCCTCCAGCCCGACGTCGACCGGGATCGGCCGGGTGAGGTCGACCCGGTCCCGCTCGACGTCCCAGACGAGCGCCCCGTTGGCGACGACCGCCAGCCCGTGCCCGCCGACGTACTCGAAGACCTCCTCGGCCCAGCGCAGCGGACGGCCGGTCACGAAGACGACCGGCACCCCGAGCTCGTCAAGGCGCGCGATCACGTCGTGGGTGTACGCCGAGACGGTGCCGTCGCTGCGGACCAACGTGCCGTCGAGGTCGGTGGCGACCAGGCGCGGACGCGGTGGTCGGGGGGCGGTCGCGCCGGTCACGACGCGACGACCGGCTGCGCCAGCGGCCGGACCATCACCAGCTCGCCGTCCTCGTTGCTGCCGCGCAGCCCGGTGAAGCCGCACTTGGCCAGCACCCGCAGGCTGGCGGCGTTCTCGGGACGGACGGAGGCCCGCACCCGGACGCCGAGCCGGTCGGTCTCGCCGAGCAGGCCGCGCAGCGCCTCGGTCGCGGCGCCGTGACCGCGGGCGTCCTCGACCAGCCCGAAGCCGACCTCCGCCTCCGGGGTGCCGTCGACCTCGGTGGGCGGACCGAAGAACCCGATCGTGCCCACCACGAGGCCGTCGAAGGCGCGGACCACGTGCCGCACGTGCCACGGCCCGGGCCCGGCGTCGGGGATCATGCTCGCCGCGTCGCGGTCGTCCTCGCGCGGGTAGTCCGGGTGCCACCGCGGCCGGCGCCGGCCGGCCAGCATGTCGTCGCGCTCGTCGCGGGTGACCAGCGGGAGCCGCAGCCGCAGCGTGGCGACCTCGCCCGGCAGGCTCACCCGAACCACCGCTCGAGCTCGACGGCCACGCCGTCGTCGTAGACCGACTCGGTGACGTCGTCGGCGGCCGCGTGGACCTCCTCGATCGCCTGCCCCATGGCCACCCCCCGGCCGGCCCAGCGCAGCATCTCGACGTCGTTGCGACCGTCGCCGATCGCGAGGACGTCGTCCTGCTCGACGCCGAGCTTCTCGGCGACCATCGCCAGCCCGGACGCCTTCGAGACCCCCACCGGGGTGAGGTCGAGCCAGGCGGTCCAGCCGACGACGTAGTCGGTGCCGTGCAGGCCGAGCCGGGAGGCGAGCTCGACGAAGTCGTCTGCGGTGGCGTTGGGGTCGCGGATGATGACACGACTGACCGGGCCGGAGACGAGCTCGTCGACCTCGGTCAGGATCATCTCGCCGGAGAGCTCACCGCTCGGGAAGTGGTTGTTGACCCGGTAGCCGACGCCGCGCTCCTCGACGGCGACCAGCGCCTCCGGGTGGTGCTCCAGCACCGCGGCCACCGCCGGAGCCGCGTCGAAGGTCTCCTCGTGGACGACCTCGATGGGCGGGTAACGGAAGATGACAGCGCCGTTGGAGGCGACCACCCACAGCCGGTCCTTCTCCTCGCGGTGGAGGCCCAGCAGGTCGGCGACCCGGGTCATGCCGTGCGGTGACCGGCCGCTGGAGAGCACCACGTCGGCGCCCCGGTCCATGGCGCGGTGGACCGCGTCGTAGACGCGCGGCGAGATCTGCTCGTACGTCGCGCCGGCGCCGTCGACCCACTTGAGGAGGGTGCCGTCGATGTCGAGGGCGACCAGCCGTGGCCGCCATCCGGCGCGGCGGGTCAAGCCCGGCCGCCCACCGGCTCGAGGACCTCGCGACCGCCGAGCCAGGGCTGCAGGGCCTTGGGGACCCGCACCGACCCGTCGGCCTGCTGGTGGGTCTCGAGGATGGCCACGATGGTCCGGGTCGAGGCGCACAGCGTGCCGTTGAGCGTCGCGACCGGCCGGATCTCGCTGCCGCCGTCGTTCAGGAAGCGGCCGCGGATGTCGAGGCGGCGGGCCTGGAACTCGGTGCAGTTGGAGGTCGAGGTCAGCTCGCGGTACTTGCCCTGCGTGGGGATCCACGCCTCGCAGTCGAACTTGCGCTGCGCCGACAGGCCGAGGTCGCCGGCGGCGGTGTCGATCACCCGGTAGGCGAGCTCGAGCTTGTCGAGGAAGGACTTCTCGATCTCGAGCAGCCGCTGGTGCTCGGCGTAGGAGTCCTCGACGGTCGAGTAGACGAACATCTCGACCTTGTCGAACCAGTGGACCCGGATGATGCCCTTGGTGTCCTTGCCGTGCGAGCCGGCCTCCTTGCGGAAGCAGGGGCTGAACGCGGCGTACCGCAGCGGCAGCGTGCCGGCGTCGAGGATCTCGTCCGAGTGGTACGCCGCCATCGGCACCTCGCTGGTGCCGACGAGGTACATGTCCTGGCCCTCGATGCGGTAGACGTCGTCGGCCGCCTGGCCGAGGAAGCCGGTGCCGTCCATGGCGCGCGGCTTGACCATCGACGGCGCCACGACCTGGGTGAAGCCGTGCTCGCGGGCGTGCTCGTTGGCGAGGTTGATGAGCGCGAACTCGAGCTCGGCTCCCACGCCGGTGAGGAAGTAGAAGCGCGAGCCCGACACCTTGGCGCCGCGCTCGATGTCGATCGCCCCGAGGATCCTGCCGAGCTCGATGTGGTCGCGCGGCTCGAACCCCTCGCGGCCGAAGTCGCGGGGCTCGCCCACCGTCTCGAGCACCACGAAGTCGTCCTCGCCGCCGGCGGGGGCCTCGTCGGCGGCGAGGTTGGGGATGGTCGCCAGGGCGGCGTGCCACTCCTCCTCGGCGGCGTTCTGCGCGGCCTCGGCGGCCTTGACCTCCGCGGCCAGCGTCTTGGTGCGGGCCAGCAGCCCGGCCTTCTCGTCGCCCTGCGCCTGGGGGATCAGCTTGCCGAGCTGCTTCTGCTCGGCCCGCTTGGCCTCGAACTCGGCGATCGCGGCCCGGCGCGCGGAGTCCGCGGAGAGCGCCCGGTCGACGACGTCGTCGGACAGGCCGCGCTTGGCCTGGGCGGCCCGGACGCGGTCGGGGTCTTCACGGAGGACGCGAGGGTCGATCATGCCCGCAAGGCTATCCGGCTCCCAGGTGGTCCACGTCTCGTCCCCCGACCCGGGCCGGGACTCCGCGTTCGGGGACCGGACGTGGGAAACTCCGTGGCGTCCCGCGACCCGTCGTACCCCCCGGAAGGAGCGCCGACCGTGCTCGACCGCTCGCGCAGGGTCCCGCTCGCCTGGGCCGCGCTCTGCGTCGTCCTCTTCGCGCTGCTCACCGTCGCCGTGCAGGCCGACTGGGGGCCTGTCGCCGCTCTCGACGACCGTGGCGAGGCCGCCCAGGGCTGGGCCGCGGACCGTGAGGGCCTGGTGCGGGCCCTGCTGGTCGTCGAGGACATCTTCGGGTCCGTCGGCAAGACGGTCATCACGCTGGCGATCGCGGCCGCGCTGCTGTGGAAGAAGCACCGCCGGGCCGCCATGTTCTCCGTCGGCGCGCTGGTCGTCACCACGGTCGTCAACACCGGGCTCAAGGAGATCATCGGCCGCGCCCGCCCCGACTGGCAGAGCTCCCAGTCGCTGCTGGAGACGCACGCCTACCCATCCGGGCACTCCTCCTCGATCGCCGCGCTCGCGGGCACGATCATCGTGCTGGTGGTGATGCTGGTCCGTCGCTCGAGCGTCCGGCAGCTGACCTACGTGCTCGCCGTGGTGCTCGCACTGGTCGTCGCCGCCGACCGGGTGCTGCTCGGGCGGCACTTCCCCAGCGACACCATCGCCGGGCTGCTGGTCGGCACGACGGTGATCCTGGTCGGCCTCGCCGTCTACAGCCCCCTCCCGCGCAGCCTCGCGGAGAAGGCCGAGCCGCTGCCCGAGGTGCTGCCGTCCGAGCGTCGCCTGGCCGTCGTGCTCAACCCGGTCAAGGTCGAGGACGTCGGCCAGTTCAAGGCGATCGTCACCGCGATGGCACGGGAGGCCGGCTGGTCGCACCCGACCTGGCACCACACCACCGTCGAGGACCCCGGCACCGGGATGGCCGAGGCCGCCGCCGTCGCCGGCGCAGACCTGGTGCTCGTGTGCGGCGGCGACGGCACCGTCCGCGAGGTCTGCGCCGAGCTCGCCGGGACAGGCATCCCGGTAGGGATCGTCCCCGCCGGCACCGGCAACCTGCTGGCCCGCAACCTCGGCATCCCGCTCTACATCCGCGCCGCGATCGACGTCGCCCTCAACGGCCAGGACCGGGCGATCGACATGGTGGAGGTCGCCGGCGACGGCATGGAGGACACCCACTTCATGGTGATGGCCGGGATGGGCTTCGACGCCGCGATCATGGAGGGCGTCAACGAGGACATCAAGAAGAAGATCGGCTGGTTCGCCTACGTCATCTCGGCGCTGAAGTCGCTGATGTTCCCGGCCGTGAAGGTCGAGATCTCCGTCGACGGCGGCGAGTTCACCCGGCACCGCGCCCGCACAGTCGTCATCGGCAACGTGGGCTTCCTCCAGGCCGGCATGCCGCTGCTGCCGGACGCGGCGATCGACGACGGCCAGGTCGACGTCGTGATCCTGCACCCCCGCAACTTCTTCGCCTGGATCCCGCTGGCCTGGCGGGTGCTGCTCAAGCGCAAGCACACCGACGAGCTGGTCAACCGGATGACCGGCCAGTCCGTCGTCGTCCGCGCGGCCACCGAGACGCCCCGCCAGCTCGACGGCGACGCCATCGGCCCCGGCAAGGAGCTGCGGATGACCTGCGTCCACGGCCGGTTGCTGGTGCGCGTCCCGCGCTGAGCCGGGCTGATCGGTCAGCCCGCGAGGAACGTCAGCGGGGGCGGGCCCCCGCGATCGCCTCCTCCTCCTCCGGCGACAGCGGCTGCGCGCAGCTCCACGACTCGATGCTCTTGGCATAGCTGCGGGCCTCGCTGCGGCCGTGGATCGACGTCAGCACCACGCCGTGGCCGCCGTCGTCGAGCAGCGCGAGCGACCAGGACAGGTGGCCGCCCATGTCGCCGAAGGCGTCGTACCGGACGACGCCCATGTGGCGCAGCGCGTCGCGAGCCTCGGCGCGCAGCGCCGCGACCTCCTGGCGCAGCCCGTGGACGTCCTCGGGCAGCGCGTCGGCCCCCAGCCGGCGGCGGCCGGCGGCCTGGTTGCGCAGGGCCACGAGGGCCAGCAGGGCGGCGAGGGCGGCCAGGGCGAGGGTCAGGAGGTCGAGCACCACGCGCCGAAGCCTATGTTCGGCACGCGGTCGCACCGCGGCGGCACGAGGGGGCACGTGGAAAAATGGCGCAGGTGACCCAGCAGCGACTGACCTCCCGACGCATCGCCTACCAGGGCGAGCCCGGCTCCAACTCCCACCTGGTGTGCAAGCGGCACTACCCGGAGGCTGAGGCAGTCGCGTGCGCCTCGTTCGAGGACGTCTTCGCGGCCGTCGAGGGCGGCGAGGCCGACCTGGCGATGATCCCGATCGACAACTCGATCGCGGGCCGGGTGGCCGACATCCACCACTTCCTGCCCACCTCGAACCTGCACATCGTCGCCGAGCACTTCCTGCGCATCCAGTTCTCGCTGATGGCCACCGAGGGCGCCACGCTCGAGTCGATCAAGACCGTGCACAGCCACGTGCACGCGCTCGGCCAGTGCCGCCGCGTGATCCGCGAGCTCGGGCTCACCCCGCTCATCTCCGGCGACACCGCCGGCGCCGCCCGTGAGATCGCCGAGGCCCAGGACCCCACCCAGGTGGCGATCGCGCCGCCGCTGGCCGCCGAGATCTACGGGCTGAAGATCCTGCGCCACGACGTCGAGGACGAGGAGCACAACACCACCCGGTTCGTGGTGCTCTCGAAGGAGTACGTCGAGGCGCCGCCCGACAACGGCCCGATCGTCACGTCGTTCATCTTCAACGTCCGCAACCTGCCCGCCGCGCTCTACAAGGCGCTCGGCGGCTTCGCAACCAACGGCGTCAACATGACCAAGCTCGAGAGCTACATGGTCGACGGGGAGTTCACCGCGACCCAGTTCCTCGCCGAGGTCGACGGCCACCCGGAGCACCCGCCCGTGGCGCGGGCGCTCGAGGAGCTCGAGTTCTTCACCCACGAGGTGAAGATCCTCGGCGTCTACCCCGCCGACCCCGAGCGCCGCACCTGACTCGCCACTTCGTGGCAGAGGCGTGGCGGGGGTTAGATTCGGGCCGTGAGTGAGGACGGACGTACCGAGGACCTGGGCTTCGCCCGGGTCGACCTGGACCGGGCCCGCCGGACCGGTGACGCCGAGGTGGTCTACGGCGCGGGCAAGACGCCCGATCAGGTCGTGGCCATCCTGCAGACGCTGCACGCCAAGCACCCCGACCGCGCCGTGCTCGCGACCCGCCTCTCCGACGAGGCGCTGCACGCCGTGGCCGAGGCCGGCGCCGACGTCGACCTCGTCGCCCGGGCCGCCACCATGGGGCCGATGCCCGCGGGCCTGGGCAACGTCACGGTCGTGTGCGCCGGCACCTCCGACGGCCCCGTCGCCCGCGAGGCCGCGCTGACCGCGCGGGTCCACGGGGCGGGCGTGACCGAGATCCACGACGTGGGCGTCGCCGGCCTGCACCGGCTGCTGAACGTGCGCGACCAGCTCGAGGATGCCGACTGCCTCGTCGTCGTCGCCGGCATGGAGGGCGCGCTGCCGTCCGTGGTGGGCGGCCTGGTGGGCGTGCCGATGATCGCCGTCCCCACCAGCGTCGGGTACGGCGCGTCCCTGGGCGGGGTCGCCGCGCTGCTGGCGATGCTCAACTCCTGTGCGCCGGGGATCACCGTGGTCAACATCGACAACGGCTACGGCGCCGGCGTCGCCGCCGCCCGGATCGCGCGCCGCGTGGGCGCGAAGGCATGACCGTCTGGGTGGACGCGTCGTCGGGAGCCAGCGGCGACATGCTGCTCGGCGCGCTCGTCGGCGCCGGAGTCCCCGTCGAGGTGCTGCAGCGCGCGGTCGACGCGGTCTCCCCCGAGCCGGTGGCGCTCCGGGTCGAGCGGGTGCAGCGGGGCGGGCTCGCCGCTACCCGGTGCCACGTCGACATCGCCGACTCCGTCCACCACCGCGCCTGGCACGACGTCCGCGACCTGTTGGTCGCGGCGCCGCTCGAGGAGGCGGTCCGGGCCCTCGCGCTGCGCATCTTCGAGCGGCTCGCGGTGGCCGAGGCGACCGTGCACGGCACCGAGCCGGACCAGGTCCACTTCCACGAGGTCGGCGCCCTCGACGCGATCGCCGACGTCGTCGGCGCCGCAGCCGGCTTCACCCACCTGCTCGAGAAGGCCTCCGGTCCCCGCGACGTCGTCGTCTCGCCCGTGGCCGTCGGCTCCGGCAGCGTCCGCACCGCCCACGGCGTCCTCCCGGTGCCACCACCCGCGGTCGCCGAGCTGCTGCGCGGCGTCCCGTCGTACGCCGGGCCCGACGGCGCGCCGCAGATGGAGCTGTGCACCCCCACCGGCGCCGCCGTCCTCACGACCGTCGCAACGGGCTGGGGACCCCAGCCGCCGATGTCCACCTCGGCGATCGGGGTCGGTGCCGGCGGCCGCGACCCCGAGGGCCACGCGAACGCGCTGCGGCTGCTGGTCGGCGAGCCGGTCCCGGGCAGCGGGGGCGGCAGCGGCGCGCTGCTGCTCGAGGCCAACGTCGACGACCTCGACCCGCGCGTGTGGCCGGCGGTCATCGCCGCCCTCCTGGCCGCCGGGGCCAGCGACGCGTGGCTGACGCCGATCCTGATGAAGAAGGGCCGTCCCGCCCACACCCTCAGCGTGCTCGTGGCCGCGGACCGGGCCGAGGCCGTACGCAGCACCGTCTTCCGCGAGACCTCGACGATCGGGCTGCGCGAGCAGCCGCTCGCCAAGCACGCCCTCGACCGCGAGATGGTCGCCGTCGAGGTCGACGGCCAGCTGATCGCGGTCAAGCTGGCCCGCCACCACGGCACCCTGGTCAACGCCCAGCCGGAGTACGACGACGTGGCCCGCGCGGCCGCGGCGCTCGGTCGGCCGGTCGCCGACGTGCTGGCCGAGGCGTCCGCGCTCAGCCGCGCGTACTTCGCGCGCTGACGCGTCTGGGAGGATCGCGCGGTGGATCTGACCATCGTCGGGCTGACCTTCGCCGCCATCTTCCTGGTCGAGCTCCCCGACAAGACCTTCATCGCCACCCTGGTCCTCTCCACGCGGTTTCGCGGCCTGCTCGTCTGGATCGGGGTGGGGCTCGCGTTCGCCGTGCAGACCACGATCGCGGTCCTGCTCGGATCCGCCGCCGCCCTCCTTCCGACCACGTGGGTCCGGCTGGCGGCCGCGACGCTCTTCCTCGCAGGGGCGGTGCTGCTCTTCCGCGAGGCCCGCGGCGCCGACGCCCACGAGGCCGACACGGAGGCGGAATTCGCCGGGAAGGCCTCGGCGAGGGGCGGCGCCCACGGGCTGCGGGCGGTGGGCGCCAGCTTCCTCGTGCTCTTCGCCGCCGAGTGGGGCGACCTGTCCCAGCTGCTGACGCTCTCGCTGGTCGCGAAGTACTCCGACCCCGCCAGCGTGTTCGTGGGCGCGCTCGCTGCGCTGCTGGCGGTGAGCGGCCTCGCGGTGGTCGTCGGCCGGGTGCTTCTTCGTCGGGTGCGACTGCGCACCCTCCACCTGCTGGGGGCCGGCGTCTGCCTCCTCCTCTTCGCGATCACCGTCTACGAGCTGGTGTCCTGAGCGCCACATTCGCTGGACAGCCCGCCGGGGCTCGGGGAGGATCCGGACCGGGAGGAGCGACGTGAGGGGGGACGGCCCGCGTGCC
Organism: Nocardioides sp. GCM10027114; assembly: GCF_042659625.1. Lineage (NCBI taxonomy): Bacteria > Bacillati > Actinomycetota > Actinomycetes > Propionibacteriales > Nocardioidaceae > Nocardioides > Nocardioides sp. GCM10027114. The sequence goes on along the minus strand of NZ_JBHSSS010000003.1, from coordinate 61,053 downwards.
CCCGTGATCCGAGAGGTCGAGCAGTGCCCATCTTCGACGGATTCACCGACGCCGAGGTCGAGGCGATCAAGAACGCCGGCACCTACGTCACCACCCCGGCCGACTGGTCCCCCATCTGGGAGCAGACGCCGGCCGACAAGGCCTACATCCTGCTCTCCGGCGAGGTCTCGGTCCGCCGCGACGGCCAGGAGGTCGCCCGCCTCGGGCCGGGCGAGGTCATCGGCGAGGCCGGGGTCATGCAGGGCAAGCTGCGCAACGCCTCGATCGTCAGCCTGACCAGGCTCGAGATGCTCCACTTCACCAGCGACGCCCTGCGCCTGCTCTGCGACGAGGTGCCCGCCTTCCGCAAGGCCCTCGACCGAGCCGCCGAGGAGCGCCTCGGCGCCACCCGGTCGGACGGCTGAGGCCGGCCTTGGCCGAGGGACGCCCGCTCGCGCCGCCCGAGGAGGTCGAGGCCGCGCTGCTCGGCGAGCCGCGCACGTTCACGCGCGTGCAGGTCGCCGAGCGCGCCGGCGTCCCCCTGGAGGTGGCCGAGGAGCTGTGGCAGCAGCTCGGCTTCCCGCACACCGCCGACGACGACGTCGCGTTCACCGAGGCCGACGTCCGGGCGCTCCGGCAGACCAGTGACCTGATCTCCCTGGGAATCCTGGAGCCGGACTCGCAGTCGGCCCTGGTGCGCACCTGGGGCCGCAGCTTCGCCCGGCTGGCGGAGTGGCAGGTCGGGCTGCTGACCGGCCTCGCCGTGGAGGGCCCCGACCCCGAGGAGCGGCTGACGACGCTGATGGACGCCGTCATCCCCGGGATCGAGGAGCTGCAGGCCTACGTGTGGCGCCGCCACCTCGCCAGCGCCGCCAGCCGGCTCCTCACCACTGCGTCGGTGACCCAGGGCAGCCCGACGACCACGGCCGCCGTCGCGTTCGTCGACATCGTCGGGTACACCGGCCGCAGCAAGAACCTCGGCCACGCGGAGCTGGTCGACCTCGTGGAGCACTTCGAGGACCAGGTCACCAGGACCGTGGTGGAGCACGGCGGCCGCGTCATCAAGACGATCGGGGACGAGGTCTTGTTCGTCACCGACGACCCGAGGGCCGCCGCGGAGGTGGCACTCGCGGTGACCGAGCGCGGCGCCGACGACGAGGACCCCTTCCCGCAGGTGCGGGCCGGCATCGCCTACGGCGACGTGGTCAGCCGCCTCGGCGACGTGTTCGGGCCCACCGTCAACATCGCCGCCCGACTCACCTCGGTCGCCCGTCCCGGCACCGTGCTGGTCGACCGTGGCGCCTACGAGTTCCTCTCCGGTCCCGCCGCCGAGGACGACACCCGCACCGTCGAGATCCCCGTGCAGCGCGCGGCCACCGACGAGCCCGTCCTCGCGGGTCAGCCGGTCCAGGTCCTCGGCCGGCTCGTCGACCGGGCGGCCGAGGAGCTCGCCGAGCTCTCGCCGTACTCCGAGGCCGGCGGCTACCGGTTCCGCCGGATGACCCGGCGGCCGGTCAAGGGGTACTCCCGGCTGGAGCCGTTCGTCCTCAGGCGAGCTGGCCGCTGAGCCGCTCGTGCATGCTGGCGCTCGCCCGGTTCAGCCCGACGATCTCGACCCGCTTGCCCTTGCGCTCGTACTTGGTGACGATCCCGTCCAGCGCGGCAACCGTGGAGGCGTCCCACACGTGGGACAGGCCGAGGTCGACGACGACGTGCTCGGGGTCGTCGGCGTAGTCGAACTGGGTGTAGAGATCGTTGCTCGAGGCGAAGAACAGCTCGCCGGTCACGGTGTAGCGGGCGTGCACCCGGCCGTCGGCATCCTCGACGAGCTCGCGGTGCACCTCGGCGAGGTGGGCGACGCGGCGGGCGAACAGCGTCATCGCGACCAGCACGCCGACGACCACGCCGATCGCCAGGTTGTGGGTGGCGACGACCACGGCCACGGTCGAGACCATCACGGTGGTCTCCGACTTGGGCATCCGCCTCAGCGTGGCGGGAGCGACGCTGTGCCAGTCGAAGGTCGCCACCGCGACCATGATCATCACGGCGACCAGCGCGGCCATCGGGATCATGCCCACCAGGTCGCCGAACCCGACGACGAGCACGAGCAGCAGCAGACCGGCCATGAAGGTCGAGATCCGGGTGCGGGCGCCGGACGACTTCACGTTGATCATCGTCTGGCCGATCATCGCGCAGCCGCCCATGCCGCCGAAGAAGCCGGTGATGACGTTGGCGGCGCCCTGGCCGAGCGACTCGCGGGTCTTGTCCGACGGGGTGTCGGTGATGTCGTCGACCAGCTTCGCGGTGAGCAGCGACTCGAGCAGGCCGACCAGCGCCACCGCCAGCGCGAACGGCGCGATGATCCGGAGCGTCTCGAGGGTCAGCGGGACGTTCGGGAACAGCAGCGCGGGCAGGCTCTCGGGCAGGTCGCCCTGGTCGGACACGTCGGGCAGCGCCAGGCCGGCGGCCAGCGTGAAGGCCGTGATGACCACGATCGCGACCAGCGGACCCGGGACCGCATCGGTCACCTTCGGCGCGAGCACGATGAGGCCGATGCCGACGGCCACGAGCGGGTAGACCGGCCACGGAGCACCGACGAGGTAGGGCATCTGGGCCAGGAAGATCAGGATGGCCAGCGCGTTGACGAAGCCCACCATGACCGAGCGCGGCACGAAACGCATCAGCCGGGCGACGCCCGCGAGCCCCAGCAGCACCTGCAGGACGCCGCCGAGGATGACGGCCGCCAGCAGGTAGTCGACGCCGTGCTCGAGGGCCAGCGGCGCCACGACGAGCGCGATCGCTCCGGTCGCCGCGGAGATCATCGCCGGCCGGCCGCCCAGGAAGGCGATCGAGACGGCCATCGTGAACGACGCGAACAGGCCGAGGCGCGGGTCGACGCCGGCGATGATCGAGAACGAGATCGCCTCGGGGATCAGCGCGAGGGCGACGACGAGGCCGGCCACCACCTCGGTGCGGAGGCGGCGCGGGTCGCGCAGCGCGGCGAGCACGCTGTCGTCGCGGGCAGGGGCGGTCAGGGCAGCAGCGGACAAGGGTGTCTCCGGGATCGGACTCGGGCGGGCCGTCGTTGCGCTGCGCGCGGTACGGCGGGCCACGGGCCCGGACGGCGCGCGCGGCCGGCTGGAGTCTGGGGCTTGAAGTCTGGGCTGCGGAGGAGTGCGTGACGTCGCTCCGGCCTACCGAGGGTATCGCGCGCGCCCGCGGCGCCTCGAATCGTCGCTGTCCCGCGGGAAAGCCGGGAGGGGCGTGTCTGCCGCGTCGGCACTAGGCTTCGCCCATGACGACGCAGGACCAGGCCCCCCGCAAGCACGGCGCCGACAGCGAGGTGGGTCGCCTCCGCACGGTGATGCTCCACCGTCCGGGACCCGAGCTGAAGCGCCTGACCCCGCGCAACAACGACAAGCTGCTCTTCGACGGCATCCCGTGGGTCAGCCGCGCCCAGGAGGAGCACGACGCCTTCGCGCAGGCGCTGCGCGACCGCGACGTGGAGGTGCTCTACCTCACCGAGCTGCTCACCGAGACGCTGCAGCAGGACCAGGCCCGCCACCACGCGATCACCACCGCGCTGGGCGGCCTCCACCTCGGCGACACGCTGCGCAACTACCTCGCCCGCTACCTGCAGGACGCCTCGCCCGAGGACCTCACGACGTACCTCACGGCCGGTATCCGCAACGACGAGGTCCGCGGCGGCTTCGGGCTCGTCACCTCGCTCCTCGCGCACGACGACTTCCTGATCGACCCGCTGCCGAACCTGCTCTTCACCCGCGACTCCAGCGTCTGGGTGCGCGACCGGGTGGCGGTCACGTCGCTCGCGATGCCGGCCCGGGCCCGCGAGACCCAGCTGACCGAGCTGATCTACACCGCCCACCCGCGGTTCCAGGGCACCCGCAAGATCCACGGCTGGCACCACGAGCACGTCGAGGGCGGCGACGTGCTGCTCATGGCCCCGGGCGTCATCGCGGTGGGCGTCGGCGAGCGCACCACCCCGGCCGGCGTCGAGCGGCTGGCCCGGCAGGTGTTCCACGCCGACCTCGCACACACCGTGCTCGCCGTGCCGATCGCCCAGGAGCGGGCGACGATGCACCTCGACACCGTCTGCACGATGGTCGACGTCGACAAGATCGTCATGTACCCCAACGTCGCCGACTCGCTGCAGGCGTACGCCGTCACGGTGGCCGGCCGCGGCGAGGGCGCCCACGAGCTCGAGCTGCAGGTCGCCGACGCCGAGCCGTTCCTCGTGGCGGCCGCCAAGGCGATGGAGATCGACACCCTCCACCAGATCGACACCGGCCTCGACCCGGTGACCGCCGAGCGCGAGCAGTGGGACGACGGCAACAACACCCTGGCCCTCGCACCGCGGGTGGCAGTGGCCTACGAGCGCAACGACGAGACCAACGACCGGCTCGAGGAGGCCGGCATCGAGGTCGTCAGGATCGCCGGCTCGGAGCTCGGCTCCGGCCGTGGCGGGCCGCGCTGCATGAGCTGCCCGATCGATCGCGAGCCGCTGCCGGTGGACTGACCGGCAGCGGGCCGAGGGGCCTGCGAAAGAACCCGGAAATGTGAAGACCCGGCCGCTGTTGACGGGGGACACAACAACGACCGGGTAAAGAGGAATCTACTGTGCGTGGGGGCGTGACACAAGGCGCCCGCCCCCACGCGATTCACCCATCCGGGTGACGTCCGTCACCGCGGCGACGAACTGGTTGCAGAGGTCATCCGATCGGGCGCCCGAACGGTCACCGGATCGTGACCTGGCGGTTGGCCAGACCGTGCCGCGCGGAGCGCTCCTCGGCCGTGAGCGGGCTGTCGTCGGCGAGCGCGGCGGCCAGGTCGGCGGCGAACCGGTCGGCCGGCTCCTCGAGCGCCTCCGCGCCGGTGCCGACGGCGAGGTCCCACACCGGGGCGAGCAGGCCGTGGGCCCGGAACATGCCGACGAACCGGGACTCGGGAACCAGCACGTCCTTGCCGGCAGCGTGCAGCCGCGCGAGCGCGTCGAGCAGGGCGTCCTCGGGCTCGGGCATGACCCAGCGCAGGTGCTCCTTGCTGCCGACGCTGGTCCAGTAGGCGGCGGTGACGGACGTGAGCCGGGTGGTCGGCTGCGCCGCCTCGTTGGCCTGCTGGAGCGCGGCCGCCATCCCCGACTGGTCCTCGACGTCGGCGATCCAGAAGTCGAAGCCCTCGTGGACGGTCACGTCGAGCCCGTCGCCAGTCACCAGGTCCTGGAGCCGCGGCCCCTCGCCGGGTGCCTCGGTGAGGCCGACGATGCCGGTGTCCCCCGCCTCGGCCGCGTCGAGCGCCTTCACGAGCACGGCCCCGAGGTCGCGGGCGGGGTCGCCGTAGTTGTGCTGCACCTGGAGCCCGAGCCAGACCTCGCCGCTCTCCCGGACCATGGCCGGGGCCGCCATCGGCAGCAGCGAGCAGAGCTTCACCGTCCGGTCGCCGTCCTTCAGCGTCAGCGGAGCGGTGGCGGCGGGCACGAGCTCGCGCATCGCGATGACGTCGCACTCGGACGGCATCCCCTCGAAGGGGCGCGCCACGTAGACGGTCGGCGCTCCGGAGGCCGAGCCGTGGCAGGCCTTGTAGCGCCGACCGGAGCCGCACGGGCACGGCTGGCGCGGCCCCACCTCTCCCGGGGTGGCTGCTGCATGGTCACGGGCCTTGGTGCGGGAGCGCTTCGCCATGCGGGGAGGCTATCCGTCGCGCCCCTGCGGTCCGTCGAGCAGGTCGCGGATGTACGACGGACGGTCGGTGATCACCGACGAGACCCCGAGGTCCAGGCACATCCGGAGGTCCGCCGGGGTGTTCACGGTCCACACGTGGATCGGCCGGCCGCTGCGCACCAGGCGCTGGGCGAACTTCGGGTGCTCGCGCAGCTCGTCGACCCCGGGCCCGACGGCCCACCCCGGACCGACGACCTGCTTCAGGACCGGCCAGTGGTGGGCCTTCTCGACCAGCATCACCAGCGGCACCTCGGGGGCGAGCCGCTGCACCCGCTGCAGCGCGGAGTAGCTGAAGCTCATCACCCGGACCGGGGTCCCCGCGCGGTCCCAGCCGAAGTCGCGGAGCATCTCCACCAGCCGGCGCTCCACGAGTCCGCTGTAGCGGGTCGGATGCTTGGTCTCGATGGCCACCTCCACCCGTCGGCCCTGGTCGGCGACCGTCTCGAGCAGCTTGCGCAGCGTCAGCACCTTGTCGTGGTGCTCCTCGCGGTCCGGCGCCTCGTCGTCGAGGTCCGCCCACGGGTTCTTCCACGAGGCGAAGTCGAGGCTGTCGAGGTCGGCGAGCTCGAGCGTCGAGATGATGCCGCGACGACTCGCCGTACGCCGCAACGTGCGGTCGTGGACGCACACGAGGTGCCCGTCGGCGGTCAGCCGGACGTCGCACTCGAGCGCGTCCGCCCCCTCGTCGAGCGCGGCGAGGTAGGCCTTCAGCGTGTGCTCGGCGTTGTCGTGGCTGGCGCCCCGGTGGGCGACCACCTGCGGCCTCATGCCGCCGATTCTTGCGCGTGGTGGCCGGGACGCCGACCGACACGCCCGTACCCGGGCCCCACGACACGTCGAGGGCTCGATACGGAAATCTACGGCTCGGCCTAGAGACGCCGATACGTTCCGATCGTGGACCCGATCCGGAACCCCTACGCCCCCGGCGCCGGCCAGCGCCCGCCCGAGCTCGCCGGCCGCGACGAGCAGCTCGGCGCCTTCGACGTGGTGCTCGAGCGCGTGGCCCGGGGCCGCCCGGAGCGCAGCCTCGTCCTGACCGGGCTGCGCGGCGTGGGCAAGACCGTGCTGCTCAACGCACTCCGGTCGGCCGCGGTGCGCCGCCGCTGGGGCACCGGCAAGCTCGAGGCCCGTCCCGACCAGCCGTTGCGGCGGCCGTTGTCGAGCGCGCTGCACCAGGCCGTGCGCGAGCTCGGCCACCCGCAGTCGGACGACGTCGACCACGTCCTCGGCGTGATCCGGGCGTTCGCCCAGCGTGACGCCGGCGCCGGGGCGAAGCTGCGCGACCAGTGGAACCCCGGCATCGACGCGCCCGCCGTCCGCGGCCGTGCCGACTCCGGCGACATCGAGATCGACCTCGTCGAGCTCTTCACCGACCTCGGCGGGCTCGCCGCCGACGTCGGCAAGGGCGTCGCGGTGTTCATCGACGAGATGCAGGACCTCGGCCCCGACGACGTCTCCGCCCTCTGCGCCGCCTGCCACGAGATCAGCCAGTCCGGGCTGCCGGTCATCGTCGTCGGCGCGGGCCTGCCGCACCTCCCCGCCGTGCTCTCGGCCAGCAAGTCCTACTCCGAGCGGCTCTTCCGCTACCAGCGGATCGACCGGCTGGCGCGCGACGCCGCCGACCTGGCGCTGACGGCGCCCGCGCTCGAGGAGGACGCGGCGTACACCGGGGAGGCGCTGGCGGCGATGTACGCCGCGACCGGCGGCTACCCGTACTTCATCCAGGCCTACGGCAAGGCCGTGTGGGACCTCGCCCCGCGCTCCCCGATCACCGCCGAGGACGTCGCCGTCGCCGCGCCCGAGGCGGAGCGTGAGCTCGCGGTCGGGTTCTTCGGCAGCCGCTACGAGCGGGCGACGCCCGGCGAGCGCGACTACCTGCGTGCGATGGCCGACTCGGCGGCCGCGATCGCGGAGCGCGGCGAGGAGGAGCTCGACGACATCCAGAGCGTGCCGACGTCCGAGGTCGCCTCCGCCCTGGGCAAGAAGCCGCAGTCGCTCTCCCCCGCCCGGGACTCGCTGCTCAAGAAGGGGCTGATCTACTCCGGCGAGCGGGGCCGGATCGCGTTCACGGTGCCGCACTTCGGGCGGTACCTCCGCGAGCACGCCGGGGCCTAACGGGCAACTGCTGGCAGTTCGACCCGTCTACGCGGGGAACTGGTGGCAGGTCAGCCGGTCTGCGCGGGCAACTGGTGGCAGCTCGCGCCGAGGCCGGCGGCGAGGACCGCGATCAGCTCGGCGACGTCCTCGGCGGCGAGCCGGAACGAGCCGCTGCAGACGTTGTCGCGCCACAGCGAGAGCACGACCAGCCCGGCCCCCTGGTCGGCCCTGTCTCCCTCGGCTCCGACCCCACCGTCGTCGTGGTGCCAGGAGACCCGGAGCGCGCGCCCGTCACCGCGGGGGTCGAGGAACACCGACCCCGTCCGGGGCAGGGGCCGCGTGGCGGGCATGCCGCCATGATGCGTCGGGACGGCCGTCGCTGTCACCGGCCGTCCCCCAGATGGGGGAGGCCGGGGGGGCGGGGCAACTAGGCTGGGCGCGTGCCCGAGCTGCCCGAGGTCGAAGCCCTCGCGGCCGACCTGCGCGGTCGGCTGGAGGGGCGCGCGATCACCGCGGTGCACGTCGCCGCGTTCAGCGCGCTGAAGACCTTCGACCCGCCGCTGCGCGCCATCGAGGGGACGCTCGTCGACGACGTCACCCGGCACGGCAAGTTCCTCGACATCGAGGCCTCCGGGCTGCACCTCGTGCTCCACCTCGCCCGCGCCGGGTGGGTGCGCTGGCGCGACGAGGTGCCGGCGCTGCCGCCGAAGCCGAGCAGCAAGTCCACGCTGGCGGTGCGCGTGGTCCTGGACGACCAGTCCGGGCTCGACATCACCGAGGCCGGCACCCGCAAGAGCCTGGCGATGTACCTCGTCCGCGACCCGGCCGACGTCCCCGGCATCGCCTCGCTCGGCCCCGACCCGCTGGCAGACGACTTCACCGTCGACACCCTCCGCGGCATCCTCGCCGAGGCGGGCCGCGCCCAGATCAAGGGCGTGCTGCGCCACCAGGGCACCATCGCCGGCATCGGCAACGCCTACTCCGACGAGCTCCTGCACGCTGCCCGGATGTCGCCGTTCAAGCCGGCGAGCAGCCTCGACACGGACGACGTGCAGACGCTGTACGACGCGATCCGCGGCGTCCTCGGCGACGCCGTCGAGCGCTCGCGCGGCCTCCACGCCAGCGAGCTCAAGGGCGAGAAGAAGTCGCACCTCGCAGTCCACGGCCGCGCCGGCGAGCAGTGCCCGGTGTGCGGCGACGTGGTCCGGGAGGTCTCCTTCGCCGACTCGAGCCTCCAGTACTGTGCGACCTGCCAGACCGGCGGCAAGCCGCTGGCCGACCGCCGGATGTCCAAGCTGCTCAAGTGAGCCCGGCCTCCGGACCCACCAGCCACACACCCAGGGGGAGCACCGCCGTGCACGAGATCCCGACCGTGAGCGCCCACGAGCTCCCGAACCCGCTGCCCGAGGGGCTGCACGTCCTCGACGTCCGGGAGCCGGTCGAGTGGGCCCGCGGCCACATCGACGGCGCCGTGCACATCCCGCTCATGGAGCTCGGCCACCGGCTCGACGAGGTCCCCACCGGCCGCACCGTCGTGGTGTGCAAGATCGGCGGCCGCTCCGCCCAGGCGGTCGCCTGGCTCGGTCAGCAGGGCCGCGACGTGGTCAACCTCGACGGCGGGATGATCGGGTGGGCGGAGGCCGGCCGGCCGATGGTCAGCGACACCGGCGAGCCTGCGCAGGTCGTCTGACCTACGGCGACTCGGTCAACCCCTCGAGCTCGCCCTCCAGCTCGCCCATCTGGTCCTCGAGCTGGGACTCCAGGTCGCCGAGCTCGCCCTCGAGGTCGCCGAGCTCCTTCTCGAGGTCCTCCATGCCCGGGATCTCCATCGGGCACTCCTTCGCGACGAACTGCGAGAAGGCCTCGCCGGCCTTGTCCTGCTCCTCGCTCCAGTCCTCGCCGAGGTCCTCGATGTCCTGAGCCGAGGTGTCGGCGTCGATCTCGCCGAGGGTGTCGACCACGAGCTCGAAGCCGTCACGGGCCTCCTCGGACATGTCCTCCGGCGTGCCGACCTCGGCGAGCCTGTCGCCCCACTGCCGCATCATCTCGGCAGCCTCCTCGTCGGACGGCACCTCGGAGAAGTCCATGTCGTCGAAGACCGACAGGTAGGCACCGCAGAAGTCCTCGGTCGAGGCATTGTCGGGCGCGCTGCTGCCGCCGTCGCTGCCACATCCTGCGAGGCCCGCGGCGGCGAGGCCCGCCACCAGCGCGGCGCGTCCGATCCGGTTGCCGATCCGTCCCCGAAGTGCTCTGCCCATCTGAACCGTGCCCATCCGAACCGTGCCCATCCGAAGTGCCCCCTCACGAGCTCGCGTCCGCCGGGCCTGTCCGCCCCGGCGCGGAGCCCCCATCCTGCCACTCCACGAGGGCCGCGGGCAGGGGCGTGGCCAGCAGGTGGGGCAACCGCGCGAGGTAGGCCGTGCGACTCACCTCCTCGACCCCCAGGCTGGCGAGGTGGGGCGTGACCCACTGGGTGTCGATGAGCCGGGCGTCCGCCCGTCCGTCGTCCAGCAGCCGCACCAGGCCGAGCAGGGCGACCTTCGAGGCGTCCCGCTCCCGGTGGAACATCGACTCGCCGGCGAACAGCCCGCCGATCGCGACGCCGTAGAGCCCGCCGACCAGCCGGTCGCCCCGCCACGCCTCCACGGAATGGACCCAGCCGAGCTCGTGCAGCCGCAGGTACGCCGCCCGGACCCGGTCGTCGATCCAGGCGCCCTCGCGGCGCGGGTCGGCGCAGGCCTCGATCACCTCGGCACAGGCGGTGTCGACCCGGATCTCGAGCTCGCGGGCGGAGCGGCGCAGCGAGCGGGAGACCCGCAGCCCGTCGACCCGCAGCACGCCACGGCGCACCGGGCTCCACCAGTACATCGGGTCCCCGGGCGCCCCCACCGGCATCGGGAAGAGCCCGCGGCGGTAGGCCGACAGCAGCGTCCCCGGCTCCAGGTCGGCGCCCGCGCCGACGAGGTCGTCGGCCGGGTCCCACCGGCCCGGGTCCGGGAAGGCCCAGCCCGTGGGCGGCGGCTCGACGGGGGGCACGGGTCGACCGTAGCGCCCGTAGGCTGCTCCCATGAGCGTCAGGGGAAGCATCGGCCGCGCGCTCGCGCCGCGGCTGAGCCAGGCAGCGCCCGGTCTGACCACGAGCTTCGTCCGCGAGGCGCTGGCCCGTGCCATCGCCGGCGTCGGGCCGCTGCCGCCGGCCGCGGCGGCCGCGGACAAGCAGCTCGCCGAGCAGCACGGCAACGTCGACCGGGCAATCCACGAGGTCATCGAGAACCACGTCCGGTACGCCGGCGCACAGGGATTCGCCACCAACATCGGCGGCCTCGTCACCGCCGCAGTCACCATCCCCACCAACGTGTCCGGGCTCGCGCTCATCCAGTGCCGGATGATCGCCGGCATCGCCCACCTGCGCGGCTACGACCTCGAGGACCCGCGGGTGCGCAACGCGGTCCTCGCCTGCCTGCTCGGCGAGGAGACCGTCCACGCGCTCGTGAAGCGCAAGAAGCTTCCGGCACCGCCGATGGCGATCGCGACGGCCCCCGCCCACGACCCTGCCCTCGACCGCACCGTCTCCACCGAGGTCGCCTCCGACCTCATCTCCAAGGTCGCCGGGAAGCGGCTGGCCGTCACCGTGGCCCGGCGGGTCCCCGTGGTCGGCGGGGTCGTCGGCATGGGCGCCGACGGCTACGCGACGTGGAAGGTCGGCCGCTACGCCGACCGGGAGCTCCTGCCCCGCACCCGGCGGTAGGCACCCAGCGCCGCCCGGCCGGGCAGGCTGCGCTGCAGCAGGCGCACCGTCTTCTCGCGGAAGCGGTAGCTCGGCCGCAGGTAGCTGCGCGCCAGCGCGGCCTCTGTCTCGGCGAGCCGGTGGGCCAGGTCGGCCTCGGCGCGCACGAGCCGCGCGTTCTCCAGCAGCAGCGCCTTCATCGCGTCGAGCGCGGCGTCGGCGACCTGGTGCTCGTCGGGGCGGTCGGGGTCGGCGTACTCCGAGGGGGGCGTGCCGACGAGCTCGTCGAGGTCGCCGACCACGTGGTAGCCGCGCTCGCGCAGCGTCGCCAGCCAGGAGTCGGTGAGCTCCTGCACCCACGGCAGGTCGTCGGGTGGCAGCGTCAGCCGCGCCGAGGACCGGCGCTGCGAGAGCGTCTGGTGGGCGAGCAGCTCGCGCACCAGCGGCCGGTATGCGTCGGGCGGCACGACGTCGTTGACGCGCGCGTTGAGCCGGCGCAGCAGCGCCGTCTCGGGCACGCCCATGGACGGGTTGGCACGCTCGGCCTCGAGGTCGAGGTCGTCGAGGTCGTCGAGCCCGAAGACGGAGCTGAACCGCTCCCAGAGCAGCTCGCGGGGGCCGCCCGGCGGCGGCACCGTGACGAGGTGGACCCGCTCGGGAGGCAGGTCACGGGCCCAGCGGTCGAGGATGTCGGGGATCTCCTGGACGCCCCAGAACCACGGGGCGACACCGGTGGCGCGCTCCGGGTCGCGCAGCTGCTCGAGGAACGTCGCGTAGGGCAGCAGCCGGCGGTGCTTGACGTTCTCCTGCCACTCGGCGGGGATCTGGCGCACCAGGTCGCGCACCGACAGCACGACGTGGACCTCGGTGTCGGGGTGACCCAGCGACTCCAGCGCCCGCTCCACCTGGCCGCGCGAGGCGGTGGCGAGGATCTCGTGGCTGATCACCGCAGTACCGTCGAAGGCCCGGACCTGCGCAGCCAGGGCGTCCCAGGCACCGACGCACTCGTCCTCGATGCCGCCCCAGCGCAGCTGCATCAGGTCGAGCGCGGCGAGGAAGTGGGCGTCGAAGCGGTCGGCGGCGTAGAGGATGCCGTGCCCGCGGAGCCGGTCGCGGTTGCGGAACAGCACGTCCTGCAGGTGGGAGGTCCCGGTCTTCGGGGTGCCCACGTGCAGCAGCACCCGTCGGCTCACGGCAACTCCTCGTCCAGCAGCAGTCGGATCCCGGCGGCGAGCGTCCGGCGGGGGCGGATCGTGCCGGCGCCGGGTCGTCCGGACGGCGCGGCGGGCCGCAGCGCGGCCAGATCGCCGAGCACAGGGTAGCGGTCCGGCTGCCGGCCCAGCCGGGCGATCAGCTGGTCGGCCTGCTCGGCCACCCAGTCGCGGTGGGCACGCGGCACGGCGAGCGGGGCGCCGGGCACGGTCGCGAGCCGGGGCCGCAGCACCTCCGAGACCAGCAGGTCGCGCCGGCCGGGCTCCACCAGCGGGCGCAGCTCCGCCGCGGTCAGCCGCCCCAGCTCCACCGCCGCCGCGGCGAGGGGCCGGGGCGCCTCGGGCGCCCGGCGTACGCCGACCCGGCGCACGGCCGCGGCCGGGTCCAGCACGATCTCGACCCCGCGCACGCCGGGGCGACGGCGCGCCTCCTCGGCGACCCGCGCCAGGTCGGCGGCGACGGGCAGCCGGTCGCTGCGGACCCAGCGCCGCCACCACTCGGGCCAGGAGGCGCCGCCGACGCCGAGGGCCCGGTCGGTCCACAGGTCCGCGAGCATCCGGCCCACGTCGTCGCCGAGCACCAGGGCCCGGCCGCCGTGCGTGGCCTCGGGACGGCCGCGGGCCACGAGGTGGCGGCGGACGACGCGGGCGAGCTCGGGGTCGCCGTACAGGTGGTAGCGCGGCGCCCACGGCCGGACCCGGCCGACCGGGGGCTGCGGCGCGGTCCGCCGGGCGAGCCGGCGCGCGAGCACGACCGCCAGCAGCCCGAGGAGCTCGTGGGCGGGGAGAGCGGCGGGGTCCACCGGTCGGGGGCCGTGGTCCGGCACCGGCGGCCCGTCGACGAGGGGCAGGTCGGGCCGCTCCCGGCGTGGCGGGTCGGCGGCCAGCAGGTCCTCGACGACGTCGGCGGCGGGGCCGGCGGCCCCGGCGAGCCGGTTGACCCGGCGCAGCAGCTCGAGCTGCTGGGCGCCCGGGAGCCGCGGGGCCGCGACCGGGCCGGTCCCGGCCCAGTCGCACCACGCGGTCGTGCCGCCGTCGCGCAGGTGGGCGTACCAGCCCCAGGCCCGCGCCGTTCCGGTCACCGGCGTCGCAGCCGGCCGACGTTGGCGCGCGCCTTCCGCACCAGCCGCTGGCTCGGGTCGGGACGGTGGGCCGCCTCGTGGGTCATCGCGGCGAGGGCGTCGAGGGAGACCTGCAGCCGCTTGCGGGGCTTGACCTTGTCGGGGTCGTGCCAAGGCTCGTCGGGCGCCGGGCGCACCGGGCGCAGGTCGTCGAGGTCACCGATGACGTCGACCCCGCTCGCAGCGAGGTGCTCGATCCAGCGCTCGGTGGTCTCCTCGACCCAGCCGTAGGCGGCGGGCGGCAGCCGCACCGGCTCGGAGTCGCGCTTGACCAGCTCGCGCTGGGCGAGCATGTCGCGCACCAGCGAGTCGTAGGGCGCCTCGCGCCGGGTGGCGCGGCCCAAGCGGCGGTTGAGCTGCCTGATCAGCGTCGTCTCGGGCCCGCCGAGCGAGGGGTTGGTGCGGGTGCTGTCCTCGGGCGCCCACGCGGGGTCGATCCCGAAGGCCTCGCAGAAGCGCAGCCACAGCGGGTCGGCACCCGGAGTCCTCGGCGTGCCGCGCGGCGGCACGGTGACGACGTGGATCCGCTCAGGTGGGATCTCGCGCCCCCAGGTGTCCAGCACCGAGGGGACGTCGAAGGCGCGGGCGAACCAGGGCGTGCCCTTCTCGGCCTTGCGGAGGAAGCGGCGGTAGGACCACTTGCGGCCCTGCTTGATGCTCTCCTGCCAGGCGGCGGGCAGCGCCCGGGCGAGGTCGCGGGCGGAGTAGACGAGGTGGACCTCGTTGCCGGCGAGGTCGGCGAGCGCCCTGTCGACGCGCTCCGGGCGCGCAGGCGCGAGGATCTCGTGGCTGATGACCACGGTGCCGGAGAGCTTCCGCACCCGCTTCATGAGCGCGTCCCAGCTGCCCTCGGCATGGCCGGGGGCGCCGCCCCAGTCCTGCCCGAGCAGGTCGAGCGCGGCCCGGAACTGGAAGAGCGCGGGGCTCACCAGGCGCGAGCCCGTGGGGAAGTGGACGCCGTGCCGGGCCAGCTCGGCCGCGTTGACGGTGAGCCGGTCCTGGACGTAGGTGGTGCCTGTCTTGGGGGCACCGATGTGCAGGTGGACGACCCGGCTCATGCAGGGGATTCTGCCAGTGCGCGGACCACCGCCGAGGGACTGGGGCGTCCCAGCTTCGTGGCCATCCAGGCGCTGGTCGCCACCACCGCGTCCAGGTCGACGCCGGTCTCGATCCCGAGGCCGTGCAGCATCCACACCAGGTCCTCGGTGGCGAGGTTCCCGGTGGCGCTGTGGGCGTAGGGGCAGCCGCCGAGGCCGCCGGCGCTGGCGTCGAACGTCGTGACGCCCGCCTGCAGCGCGGCGTGGGCGTTGGCGAGGGCCTGTCCGTAGGTGTCGTGGAAGTGCATCGCGAGCCGGTCGACGCCCGTCCCGGCCTCCCCGAACGCCCCGAGCAGCCGGGTGACGTGGCCGGCCGTGCCGACGCCGATGGTGTCGCCGAGGCTGAGCTGGCTGGCACCGAGGTCGAGCAGCCGCTTGCCGACCGAGACCACCTGGTCGACGGGGACGGCGCCCTCCCAGGGGTCGCCGAAGCACATCGACACGTAGGCGCGGACGTCGAGGCCGGCCTCGCGGGCCCGCCGCACGGTCGGCTCGAACATCGCGAACTGCTCGTCGAGGCCGCGGTTGAGGTTGCGCTGGGCGAAGGTCTCCGTGGCCGAGCCGAAGATCGCGACGTGCCGCAGGCCCAGCTCGAGCGCCCGGTCGAGGCCGCGCTCGTTGGGGACGAGCACCGGCAGGTCCCGCGCGCTGTCGCCGAGCTCGTCGACGAGCGCCGTCATGAGGTCGGCTGCGTCGGCGAGCTGCGGCACCCACTTCGGGTGGACGAAGCTGGTCGCCTCGACGACCGGAAGCCCGGCGGCCAGCAGCCGGCGCACGAACTCGGCCTTGACCTCGGTCGGCACCTGCGACGACTCGTTCTGCAGGCCGTCGCGCGGCCCGACCTCGTAGATCGTGACGCGCTCGGGCAGCCCCTCGGCGCGGACGACGGCAGGGGTCCGCATCAGGCGTCACCCTCCGCGCCGTCGGGCACGACGAGGAAGAGCCGGGCGCCCAGCGCGACCTGCGCCCCGGCACCGGCATCGACCGCCTCGACCGTCCCGTCGAACGGCGCCTTGAGGCTCAGCTCCATCTTCATCGCCTCCATCATGCCGAGGACGTCGCCCTCGGCCACTCGGTCGCCGGACGCGACCCGGACCTCGAGGACGGTGCCGGGCATCGGCGCGACGATGCTGCCGTCGCCGGCGGCCGCGCCGTGGTCGGCGAAGACGTCGGGGCGGGCGAAGACGAAGCGCTGGCCGCGGTGGACGACCTCGACGTCGTGGGGGCCGACCGCGACGACCGCGCGGTGGCGGCGGCCGTCGACGGACAGCACGACGACACCGTCCTCGGCGCCGAGCTCGGCGACCCGGACGTCGTCGACGAGGCCGCCGGCGCGGTCGACCCGGTAGGCGCGCGCCTCGCCGCCGCGGCGCGACGACTCGAGCTCGACCAGCGTGGGCGCGGGGGCCGCGCCCGAGCGCCAGCCGTCGGGGCCGAACGGGTGCGGGGTGCGGACCGCCGAGGAGCGGGCCGCGACGTCGGTCCAGGCGGCGAGCAGCCGCGGCACCTCCTCGTCCGGCGGCTCGATCTCGGTGCGGTCGAGCCACGCGGTGTCGATCGTGGCGTCGCGGAACTCGTCGGACGCGGCAAGGGTCCGGAGGAAGCCGACGTTCGTGGTCAGGCCGAGCACCGCGGTGTCGTCGAGCGCCGCGACGAGGGCGCGGCGGGCCGTCTCGCGGTCGGCGCCGTGCACGATCACCTTGCCGAGCATCGGGTCGTACGACGTGCTGACGACGCTGCCCGACTCCAGGGCGGCGTCGACCCGGGCCACCTTGGGCCAGTGGACCAGCGTGGCGGTGCCGGCCTGCGGCAGGAACCCGCCGAACGGGTCCTCGGCGTACACCCGGGCCTCGATCGCGTGGCCGTGGAGCCGGACGTCGTCCTGCGTGAACGGCAGCGGCTCCCCGGCGGCCACCCGCAGCTGCAGCGCCACCAGGTCCAGCGGCCCGTCGGTGACCCGCACCGCGAGCTCGGTGACCGGGTGCTCGACCTGGAGCCGGGTGTTCATCTCGAGGAAGTAGACCTCGTCGGTGTCGGCGTCGAGGAGGAACTCGACCGTGCCGGCGTTGACGTAGCCGACGTGCGCGGCGAGCGCGACCGCCGACTCGGTGACGACCTTGCGCACCTGGTCGGAGATGGTGGGCGCCGGCGCCTCCTCCAGCACCTTCTGGTGGCGCCGCTGCGTGGAGCAGTCGCGCTCGAAGAGATGGACGACGTTGCCGTGGGCGTCGGCGAGGACCTGCACCTCGATGTGGCGGCCGCGCTCGACGTACTTCTCGACCAGCAGGGTGTCGTCACCGAACGCCGAAGCGGCCTCGCGCGCGGCGGCGGCCGCGGCGGCCTCGTACTCGTCGACGCTGCGCACGATCCGCATGCCCTTGCCGCCGCCGCCCGCGGCGGCCTTGACGAGCACCGGGTAGGCGAAGCCGGCCGGGTCCTCGTCGATGCCGTACGACGGCACGACGGGCACGCCGGCGGCCACCGCGATCTCGCGGGCCGCGTCCTTGCGGCCCATCGCGTCCATGACCTCGGCCGAGGGACCGACGAGGCGGATCCCGGCGGCCTCCACGGCGCGGGCGAACGCCGCCCGCTCCGACAGGAAGCCGTAGCCGGGGTGGATCGCGTCGGCGTGGGCGGTCCGGGCGGCGGCGACCACCTCGTCGATGTCGAGGTAGCTGCCCACCCGGACGGCGTCGTCGGCCTCGCGGACGTGCGGGGCGGACCGGTCGAGGTCGGTGTGGATGGCCACGCTGCGCAGGCCGAGGGCCCGGCAACCGCGGATCACCCGGAGCGCGATCTCGCCGCGGTTGGCGATGAGGACGGTAGTGAGATTCATGAGTCGATCACATCCGGAAGATGCCGTAGGAGGGCTCGGGGATCGGCGCGCTGGCGGCGGCCGCCAGGCCCATGCCCAGCACCCGCCGGGTGTCGGCGGGGTCGATGACGCCGTCGTCCCACAGGCGCGCGGTGGAGTAGTAGGGCGAGCCCTGGACCTCGTACTGGTCGCGGATCGGCGCCTTGAACTGCTCCTCCTCGTCGGCGGACCACTCGCCACCCTTCGCCTCGATCCCGTCGCGGCGGACGGTGGCGAGCACCGACGCGGCCTGCTCGCCGCCCATGACAGAGATCCGGGCGTTGGGCCACATCCACAGGAAGCGTGGGTCGTAGGCGCGGCCGCACATGCCGTAGTTGCCGGCGCCGAAGGAGCCGCCGATGACCACCGTGAACTTCGGGACGACCGAGCAGGCGACCGCGGTGACGAGCTTGGCGCCGTCGCGGGCGATGCCGCGGTTCTCGTACTCGCGGCCGACCATGAAGCCGGTGATGTTCTGCAGGAAGACCAGCGGGATGCCGCGCTGGTTGCACAGCTCGATGAAGTGGGCGCCCTTGAGCGCGGACTCGCTGAAGAGGATGCCGTTGTTGGCGACGATGCCGACCGGCATGCCCCAGATCCGGGCGAAGCCGCAGACGAGGGTCTCGCCGTAGAGCTTCTTGAACTCGTGGAACCGGCTGGCGTCGACGATGCGCCGGATCACCTCGCGCACGTCGTACGGCGTGCGGGTGTCGGTCGGGACCACGTCGTAGAGCGAGGCGGGGTCGTCGTGCGGCTCCTCGACCTCGTGGACCGGGATGGACCCGGCGGTCGGGCGCTCGAAGGTCGCCACGATGCTGCGCACGATCGACAGCGCGTGGGCGTCGTCCTCGGCCAGGTGGTCGACCACGCCGGAGGTCCGGGCGTGGACGTCGCCGCCGCCGAGGTCCTCGGCACTGACCACCTCGCCGGTCGCGGCCTTCACCAGCGGCGGCCCGCCGAGGAAGATCGTGCCCTGGTTGCGCACGATCACCGTCTCGTCGGACATGGCGGGGACGTAGGCGCCGCCGGCGGTGCACGAGCCCATCACCGAGGCGACCTGCGGGATGCCGCGCGCGGAGAGGTTCGCCTGGTTGAAGAAGATCCGGCCGAAGTGCTCCCGGTCGGGGAAGACCTCGTCCTGCATCGGCAGGAAGGCGCCGCCGGAGTCGACGAGGTAGAGGCACGGCAGGTTGTTGTCGGAGGCGACCTGCTGGGCGCGCAGGTGCTTCTTGACCGTCATCGGGTAGTAGGTGCCGCCCTTGACGGTGGCGTCGTTGGCGACGACCACGCACTCGCGGCCGCTGACCCGGCCGATCCCGGTGACGATGCCGGCGCTGGGCACCGCCTCCTCGCCGCCCTCGTCGACCTTCGAGCCGTACATGCCGGTCGCGGCCAGCGGGCTCAGCTCGAGGAAGGGGCTGCCGGGGTCGAGCAGCCGGTCGACCCGGTCGCGGACCAGCAGCTTGCCTCGGTCGGTGTGCTTGGTGCGGGCGGCCTCGCTGCCGCCGCGGCGGGCGAGGGCCAACCGGTCGCGGAGCTCGTTGACGAGCTCCTTCATCTCCTGGCTCACGACAGTCAAGGTTAGCGATCGTTAACTACCCCGTCCACCGTGCGCGACGACCGGTCCACGGGCGTTAGCGAACGCTAACCTTGGGGGGTGACCACCGAGCCGCTGACCCGTCGCGAGCAGATCCTCGCGACCGCGGCCGACCTCTTCGCGGCGCGAGGGTTCCACGGGGTCTCGGTGGCCGACCTCGGCGCCGCGTGCGGGATCTCCGGGCCGGCGCTCTACAAGCACTTCGTGTCGAAGGACGCCGTGCTGGCGGAGATGCTGGTCTCCATCAGCGAGGAGCTGCTCCGGGTCGGCCGGGAGCGGGTGGCGCAGGCTCCCGACGCCCGCGCCGCCGTGGCCGCCCTCGTCGACTGGCACGTCTCCTTCGCGCTCCGGCAGCGCTCGCTGATCGTCGTGCAGGACCGCGACTGGGAGTCGCTGCCCGTCAAGGCCCGCGAGCAGGTGCGGCAGCTGCAGCGCGAGTACGTCGACCTGTGGGCCGACCAGCTGCGGGCACTGCACCCGCAGCTGGACCGGGACCGGGCCCGGGCCATGGCCCACGCGGCCTTCGGGCTCATCAACTCCACGCCGCACAGCGGGCTGCTGCCCGAGGCCCCGATGCGGGATCTGCTGACGGACATGGCCCTTCGCTCCCTCTCGGTGTAGGTCAGAACCGCTTCTAGGAACCGGGGACGTAGCGCTCCGGCGGGGTGAACGAGGGCGCCAGCGGGGCCTCGCGCGGTGCCGCCGGAGCCAGCTTCTGGAGGTCGGCCAGGTAGCGCTCGGCCTGGTCCGGCGAGAACGGGACACCCGGCTCGGCCGGCACTGCGGGGGCGGTCGGGACGACCGACTCCGTGCCGGTGCTCCCGGCGAGGACCATCAGCGCGAGCCCGACCGCGAGGGCGAGCGCGGCGACGATGGCGGCCCAGGTCAGCTGGGTCCGTGCGGAACGGCGCGACGACGGGGCCTTGCCGGTGATGACGTCCCCGGCGTGGGGGATCGGTGCTGCTGCGTGTGTCATGACGACTCCTCGGTGTGGGCTGCCAGTGGCAGCGGTCTGATCGCTCCGAGGCTGCAACGCGGGGGTGGCGTGGCACGGACGACGGCGTGGCAGTTCCGTGGCGGCTCGGCCGGGGCGCCACGGGGAGCCGGTCAGGCGGCCGGACAGCGGTCGCGGTGGAGGAACCGGCGGCACTCGTCCTCGGTGAGGCCGCGCGTCAGCCGGCCGTGCGCGAGGTCCACCAGGTCGTCGAGGTCCAGCGCCCAGACCCGGGCGAGGCCCGACTCGCCCACGGAGAGGAGCCGGGAGCCGTCGGGACTGAAGGAAACCCTCTCGATCGGGTCGTCGTCCGCGCCCAGGACGAGGGCACGCGTCCCGGCCCGTGGGTCCCACAGCCGGATCGTGCCGTCGGCGTGCGCCGACGCCAGCCGGGTGCCCGCGGCGTCGAACGCGAGCCCGAGGACCGGGGCCGACCCGGTGAGGCTCGCGGCGAGACGGCCGGTTCCCACCTCCCAGACGTCGACGACTCCCTCGGCCAGCCGGGTGGTCGCCAGCAGGTTCCCCGTGGGGTCGAACACCACGCTGGCGGCCGTCGCGTCGATGCTGCCCACCACGGTCTCCCGTTCCCAGTCCCAGAGCGTGACGGGCATCTGCGTCGGGTCGACCTTGGCGACCCCGAGCCGGGTGGTCGCGAGCAGCCGCCCGTCGGGGCTGAAGGCGAGCGAGCCCACGTCGTTCCCGGCCTTCTCCAGCAGGCGGGCGAGCTCGACGCCGGAGGTGTCGACGACGACCGCGGGGCGGCGGCGGTCGAAGGAGGTGAAGGCGACGGCCAGGTGGTCTCCTGCCGGGCTCCACTCCAGGTCGCGCACCCAGTCGGCTCCCCGCCACGGGAGGACGAACCGCTCGGCGCCGGTCGCGGCATCCACGACCGTGACCCCACGCGGGCCGAGCAGCGCCAGCAGGGCGCCGTCGGGGCTCGGTTCGGACCACCAGACCTCCGCCGGGCCGTCCCGGACGTCGGCGAGGTGCGAGCCGTCGTCCGCGGACACCTCCGACACCGCGCCGTCCCGGCCGACCACCAGGAGCCCGTCGCCGTCGGCGGTGAACCCGACACCGCCCTCCACGCTGGCCCACTCCCCACCACCGGTGGTGTCGACGTCCCAGACGGTCACCGACGTGATCGCGAGGTCGCCGGTCATCAGGCGACGTCCGTCCGGGGAGAAGGCCACGCCGTTCATCCCGCCGCCGCGGCTGGAGTCCGGCGCCGACAGGACGATGAGGGGTCGCCCTCCCCCACCGCCGACCTCGGAGACGTGAGCCGTCCCGTCGTCCCCCACCGCCGCGAGGCGGGTCCCATCCGGGCTCCAGTCGACCTCCCACACATGATCGGCCGACCCGGGGAACACGGCGGCGAGCTCTCCGGTCCCGGCGTCCCACACCGCGACCGAGCCGCGGCTACCCGGGACGGCGATCCACCGACCGTCCGGGCTCCAGGCCAGGTCGGTGGGTGGGTCGTCCCGCCCGAGCCGGAGCAGCACCTCCCCGGTCGCCACGGAGGCGACCGTGGCCGTGGCCCCGCCACCGCCGCCGAACGCCACGCGCCTCCCGTCCGGGCTGAGCGCGATGCCCATCGGACGGTCCGCGGCGATCTCGGCCACGACCCGACCCGAGTCGACGTCGACGACCCTGACGCCGTCCGGCCACCCGGCGGCGAGCCGCCCGCCGTCGGCGCTGAACGAGGGGCTCCACACCGCGACGTCGTCGACGACCGGGCCCCCGGGGTGCCGGACCGTGAGCACCTCGCGCCCCGTGTCCGCCCGCCACACGCGCACCGACCCGTCGTCGCCGGACGTCGCGAGCATCGACCCGTCCTCGCTGAAGGAGACGTCGTTGACGTCGTCGTCGTGGCCGCGGAAGCTGTGCACCGGCTCCCCCGTCCTGGCGTCACGGATCTCGACCAGCCCCGACTCCTCCGGCCCCTCCGTCGCGAAGACTGCCCCCGAGGGGCTCCAGTCGAGGCCGCCCCCGACGGCCGGGAAGCTGCGCAGCACGCGGGACCCGGCCACCGCCCCGTGCAGGGCCTCGACCGCCTCAGGGAGGGCCGGCTCACCGTGGGAGCGGGTCTCGTCGACCGCGGCCAGCGCGAGCAGGATGCTGCGCTGCGGGTCCGCCGGCATGCTCGTCACGGCTGCCGCGGCGAGCTCGCGCGCCATCGCCACCCGCCGCTCGCCTTCGGCCTCGTCCCGCTGATCCAGGGCGACGAAGCCGCCCACCAGCGCAACCGCGAGGGCGCCGGCGATGGTGGCGCGCTGCCGACGGAGCCGCCGGTTGGCCAGCACCTGCCGGGCGGCACGCCGCTCGTCCTCGCGGCGCTCGCGGTCGCGGGCCTCCCGGCTGGCCTCGAGGAACTCGTGCTCGGGCCGGGGCAGGTCGGTGTCTGCGACGGCTGTGTTCTCCAGGACGAGGTCGAGCCGGGCGCCCCGCCACAGCGCTCCCGGGTCCCGGTCGAGCTCGAGCCAGGCAGCCGCCGCCTCGCGGAGGCGGTCCAGCGCCAGGATCGCCTCCCGGTCCTCCTCGATCCAGCTCCTCAGCCGTGGCCACTCGCGGAGCAGCGCCTCGTGCGCGAGCTCGACGGTCGGCACCCGGCTGCGAGGGTCGCGGTCCAGCGTCAGCAGTCGCGCCTTCGCCCACCGGTCGATGACCGCGTCGCCGGCCAGCCCGGACAGCTCGGCTCGGGCCGCACGACGGCGGGCCGGCTCCCCTTCCGCCCCCACCACCACGAGCCGTTCGAACATCCGGCGAACGGCGGCCTGCTCCGCGTCGTCCAGCTCGGCGTAGAGCCGTTCGGCGCGGGTGGCGACGGCGCCACCCACGCCCCCGAGCTCGCGGTAGGCGGCGAGCTCCAGCCGACGGGAGGGGTTGCGCTCGGCCAGCTCGTACAGCGTGTACTGGAGCGCCGGCAGCGGGGCCGACTCGTCGACGGCGGCGCCGACGAGCTCGGCGACGAGCGGAGCCTCGATGCTCCCGCCCACCCGTTCGAGCGGCTCGACGATGGCCGCCTCGAGGTCGGCCGCCGTCATCGCCACCACCGTCACCGTGGCCTCGCTCACGAGCGGTCCGAGGGTCTGGTCGCCCAGGGGGCGGTCGTAGAAGTCCGCACGGAGCGTCGCCACCACCCGCAGCCGACTGTCGACTGCAGTCACCGCGTGCATCACCCCGGCCAGGAAAGCGCGCTGCTCCTGCGGTCCGGCGAGGGTGAACAGCTCCTCCAGCTGGTCTGCGACCAGCAGGAGCTGGCCACCCTCCGGCAGCAGCCGTCGCAGCACCCGGTCGACTCCCTCCACGTCCTCGGCGAGGAGCTCCGGCAGCCCGACGGTGTCGACCACCGCGACCCGGCGCAGGCTCTCCGCGAGCTCCCTGAAGGGGGACGTGCCCGGCAGCATGGTCGTGACGAACCACTGCCGGGAGCCCGGGACGTCGCCGTGACGCACGCGCGGCAGCACACCGGCCCGGACGGCGCTGGACTTGCCGCTCCCCGACCCGCCCACGACCAGCACGAACCTGCCGCGCGGCCCGTCCTCGCGGAGCCGGTCCAGGATCGCCTGCACGAGGTCCGTACGACCGAAGAAGTCCTCGGCGTCGGCCTCGGCGAAGGGACGCAGGCCCTTGTACGGGTTCGGGAGGACGCGGCTGGTGGCCGGCGACTCCCCCGCGAGGCCCGCGACCAGCGTCAGGACCAGCTCGGCCATGGACGGCCTGCCCACGGTGAGCCGGGCTCGGTCCAGCACCGGCACGACGGGGGCGCGATCCCGACTGGGGTCGAGGCAGCCGCGCACCAGCTCGGCGAAGTCGCTGACGTCGGAGCCGAAGTCCGGGGCGGACGCCCCAC
The DNA here is from genome assembly GCF_042659625.1 of Nocardioides sp. GCM10027114. Taxonomy (NCBI): domain Bacteria; kingdom Bacillati; phylum Actinomycetota; class Actinomycetes; order Propionibacteriales; family Nocardioidaceae; genus Nocardioides; species Nocardioides sp. GCM10027114. The sequence goes on along the minus strand of NZ_JBHSSS010000003.1, from coordinate 36,788 downwards.
CGGCCAGGGCGAAGTCGGCCAGGAAGAAGTCGCCGCCGGCGTCGAGCAGGACGCTGCCGGGGCCCACCCGGCCGTGCGCGATGCCCTGCGCCGCCGCCGTTGCCAGCGCCCCGCCGACCCGCGCGACCAGGGACTGCAGCTCGGGGTCCGAGAGCGGTCCGCGCTGGAGCCGGTCGGCCAGCGAGCCGCCGTGCATCCGGCGCATCACGAGGTACGCCGCGCCCGGCTCGCGCCAGTAGTCGTGCAGGGGCACCATCCCCGGGTGGTGGAGCGCCGCCAGGCGGTGCGCCGTGGCCTCGAACGTCCGCACGAAGTCCGGGTGGTCGGCGACCTCGCGGCGCACCACGCGGATCGCGAAGTCACGCTCCACACCCGGGAGCCGGGCTGCGCGGACCGTCCCGTCGCGGCCCGTGCCGAGCCGTTCACCGAGGCGGTAGCCCCGCAGCGGTCGGGTCGCCGGCTCGGCAAGCACGAGTGTCGGGTCGTGGACCAGCACCCGCTGCTCCAGCGCGGCCAGCGAGGGGGTCGGCTCGACGCCGAGCTCGTCGACGAGCAGCGCCCGATAGCCGCGGAACACCGCGAGGGCGTCGGCCTGACGACCGACCCGGTACAGCGCGGTCATCAGCTGCGCCCGGAAGCCCTCCCGCAGCGGCTGCTCGCGCACCAGGGCCTCGAGCCGTGGGATCATCTCCGCCGCCCGACCGCAGGCGAGCTCTGCCTCGACCACCCGCTCCTGCGCGACCAGCCGCAGCTCCTGCAGCCGTTGCGCCTCGGGACGTGCCCAGTCCTCGTCCGCGAACTCGGCGTACGCGTCGCCGCGCCACAGTGCGAGCGCCTCGCGGAGGAGCGCCGCGGCTCCCTCGGGGTCGTCCCGGCCCAGACTGGCACCGGCCTCCGCGACCGACCGCTCGAAGCACGCGACGTCGAAGAGCTCCGCCGGCACCCGGAGGACGTAGCCCGGTGCCCGGGTGACCACGGCGGTGCCGTTCCCCTCACCGTCGATCAGCCGGCGGGTCCTGGCGACGTAGCTGCGCAGGGTCGTGCTCGCGGCCGGCGTCGGGACGCCGGCGAAGACGGCATCGGCGAGCCGGTCCACCGACACCACGGCGTCACGGTGGATCAGCAACATGGCCAGCAGCCGTCGCTGGCGCGGCCCGCCGATGCCCACCTCGCCGCCCCGTTCGTCGGTGACGGCGAGCCCGCCCAGCGCGTGGAACCGGATCATCAGCACAGCCCGTTCGACCGTTCGCCTGCCGGTGTCACCGTGCCTCGGCCGTGTGGCAGTCCTGTGGCAGCCCAGTCGTGTGGCAGTCCGCGACTGCGCCGACCCCCACAGACGATCGTCGCACCGCCGGGCGACCCCCGGCACCCCTCAGAAGAGGTGGTCTACCGCTGCGTCCGGCTCGTCGAGCAGCCGGAGGATCCGCGCGGCCCGCAGCGCCGCGTCGACGCCCTCGTCGAGGTCGCCCTCCGGCTCGCCCGCGGCCGCGGGAGGCGTGGCCCCGCGGACCCGGTACAGCAGCTCCTCGCGCGGCAGCCCGCGCAGCTGCAGCAGCACCAGCGGGTCCTGCTCGACCAGCCACGCCACCTGCGAGAGCACCGCGAGGGCGTGGGGGCACGGGTCGGTCCACGGGTCGCAGGTGCAGCTCGTCTCCAGCTCGCCGCCGTACGGCAGCAGCTCGACCCCGGCCTCCTCGGCGTGCTCGACCAGCTCCAGGGGCAGCCGGCCGGCCAGCAGCTCGGCGACGCGGCCCGACCCGGCCGCGACCACCTCGACCAGGGCCTGCTGCGCGACGTCGTCGAGCAGCGGCAGCCGGCAGTCGACGGTCCAGAGCTCGTCGCCGTCGGCGACCGCCGCCAGCACTCCGCCGGGAGTGGTGGTGAGGCCGCCGACGTGCCCGCCGCGGGCGAGGGAGCGCGCCCGGGCCAGGTCCTCGGGGGTGTACGCCGCCTCCTCGACCGCGCGAACCCACGCCTTGCCCCACCAGCTCCGGGCCCGGGCCGGGTCTCGCCGCGGCGGGAACCGCGGGTGCAGCACCCGGGTCACGGGTCCTCCGTGGCCTCGGGACGCAGCCGCACGAGGTCGCGCAGCTCGTCGTCGTCGAGCTCGGTCAGGGCATGCTCCAGACCGCTGCCGAGCACCGCGTCGGCGATCGCCCGCTTGCGGGCGAGCAGCTCGGCGACCCGCTCCTCGACCGTCCCGACGGCCACCATCCGGTGCACCTGGACCGGCCGGGTCTGCCCGATCCGGTGCGCCCGGTCGGTGGCCTGCTGCTCCACGGCCGGGTTCCACCAGCGGTCGACGTGGACCACGTGGTCGGCACGCGTGAGGGTCAGCCCGGTGCCGCCGGCCCTGAGCGAGAGCAGGAAGACCGGCACCTCGCCGGCCTGGAAGCGGGCCACCATCGCCTCCCGCTCCCGCACGGGCGTGCCACCGTGGAGTAGCTGGTGGCCGACCCCGAGCCGCGACAGCCGGCGCTCCAGCAACCGCGCCATCTCGACGTACTGCGTGAAGACGAGCACCGCGCCGTCCTCGGCGAGGGCGGTGGTGACGAGCTCCTCGAGCAGGTCGACCTTCTGCGACCGGCCCTCGACCTTCGCCCCCGACTGCTTGAGGAACAGGGCAGGGTGGTCGCAGATCTGCTTGAGCCCGGTGAGCAGCGCGAGCACCAGGCCGCGGCGGGCGAGCTCGTCGGAGCGGGAGATGCGGTCCAGCGTGTCGCGGACGAAGGCCTCGTAGAGCACCGCCTGCTCCCGGGTCAGCGACAGCGCGTGGTCGGTCTCCGTCGTGGGGGGCAGCTCGGGCGCGATGTCCCGGTCGGACTTGCGGCGCCGCAGCACGAAGGGCGACACCAGGTCGCGGAACTGCGCGGCCCGGCTCGGCACCAGGCCGGACTCGATCGGCGCGGCCCAGACCCGCCGGAAGGCCTGTCGGCTGCCCAGCAGGCCCGGCGTCGCCCAGTCGAGGATCGACCACAGCTCGGTGAGGTCGTTCTCCACCGGGGTTCCGGTCAGCGCCACCCTCGCTCTGCCCGGCAGCGCGCGCAGCGCCCGTGCGGTGCTGGTCCGCGAGTTCTTCACGTGCTGGGCCTCGTCGGCGACGACGAGGTCCCAGGCGACCGCCGCCAGCAGGTCGCGGTCGCGGCGCAGGGTGCCGTAGGTGGTGAGCACGAAGCCGGCCCCCGGTCCGGCGAGGTCGTCGAGGTCGCGCTCGGAGGCGTGGTGGCGCCGGACCGGGGTGCCGGGAGCGAACCGCCTGATCTCCGCCTCCCACGTGCCGAGGAGGCTGGTCGGGCAGACGACCAGGGTGGGACCGGTGTGCCCGCGCTCGCGCCGGTGGAGGTGCAGCGCGATGAGGGTGACCGTCTTGCCCAGGCCCATGTCGTCGGCGAGGCAGGCCCCGAGCCCGAGGTCGGTCAGCTCGGCGAGCCAGGTCAGGCCGTGCCTCTGGTAGTCGCGCAGCGTCGCCTGCAGCGCGGCCGGCGGCTCGACCGGCTCCCGGGTGGCCGCGTCGCGCAGCCGGTCCCGCCACCGCTCCAGGCTCGCACCGACCACCACCTCGGCCGGACCGTCGGCGCCGTCGACCAGGTCCTCCGGCGGCAGGCCTGAGAGGGCGATCCCCACGGCCTCGGTGGCACTCACCCGGCGCACCAGCCGGCGCCGCGCCCGGCGGGCGACCGACGGGTCGACCACCGTCCAGCCGCCCCGCAGCCGGAGGACCGGTGTGGCCGCGGTCGCGAGCTGCGCCATCTCCTCCTCCGTGAGCGGGTCGCCCCCGAGGGAGACCTGCCAGCGGAACGCGAACAGCGACTCGGTGCCGGCGGCCGGCGCCACCAGCGGGGCCTCCCGGACACCGCCCCGCGACCGGCCCGTCGCGGAGGCCTCCTCGAGGACGAGCGAGCTGGTCAGGTCGCGCCCCAGCGACCGGGGCCACAGCACGTCGCAGCCGCGCGCAGCGAGCGCGGCCACCCCGCGCTCGAGCAGGTCGGCGACCTCGTCGCCGTCCAGCACGACCTCGTCGGGGACGGGGAGGGCGAGCAGCCGGTCGAGCACCGGCCAGGCCTCGGCGGCGGCGCGCAGCGCCACCACGGCGTGCACCCGCGCCCGGTCCCCGAACCCGTGGCTGGCGCCGGCGCCCGGCTCCTCCCAGAGCCGCGCGGCGTCGCAGACGTGCCAGGGCTGGGCCTCGTCGTGGACCTGCAGCACCAGCCGGACCCGGCCCTCCAGCAGGTCCTCCTCGTCCGCCTCCACGCGTAGCCCGATCCCCACCAGGGAGGGGCGGTCGTCGTGGGTGGCCAGCCGCGCCTGCAGCCGCTCCGCGAAGCCGGGCCGGGCAGGGACGCCGGTCCCCGCGGGCTGACTCCGGGGCGCGCTGCGGGGCATGGCGTCGACCACTGCCGCGATCATGTCGCGCACGACCTTCACGGCGTCGGACCCGCTGCCCGAACCTGTGCCCGAACCTGTGCCCGAATCTGTGTCCGAACCTGTGTCCGGGGCCCACCGATCGGCCAGCCGGAGCACGCGGTCCTCGTCGGCGTCGTCCAGCGGCACCGGCCGCCACCCGCCGTCGGCGGGCTCGAAGCGGCCGGCCGCGACCAGCCGCAGCCCCAGCAGCGCGGCGCCCGCGAGCAGGCCGACCGACGCGTGGACGTCGTCACGACGGGCGGCGCGGCTGAGCACCGGCAGTGCCGCGCGCACCGGGAGCGCCACCGACCGGCTGCCGTCGGTGAACTCCACGACTCCCTCGCGCGGCGGCAGGCCGGGCCGGAGGGCCGCGGGGCCGGTCACGGGGACGAAGCTCACGTCGGGACGGTAACCGTTGCGGTGACCAGCGCCCGGCTACCATCCCCCGACGTGACCACCCTGGACTGCAAGATCGCCCGCCTCGACGGCACGCCGGGCACGCTCGGCGACCTCACCGAGGGCCGGGTGACCCTCCTCGTCAACGTCGCGAGCCGCTGCGGGCTCACCCCGCAGTACACCGGTCTCGAGGGGCTGCAGGAGACCCTCGGCCACCGCGGCTTCACGGTCGTCGGCGTCCCGTGCAACCAGTTCGGGGCACAGGAGCCGGGCTCGCCCGACGAGATCGCCGAGTTCTGCTCCGCGACGTACGGCGTGAGCTTCCCGATGACCGAGAAGGTCGAGGTCAACGGCGACGACCGCCACGAGCTCTACCACGAGCTCGTCGGGCACCCCGACCAGGAAGGCCGCACCGGCGACGTGAGCTGGAACTTCGAGAAGTTCCTCCTCGACCGGGACGGCACCGTCGTGGCGCGCTTCGCCCCCGGCGTCGAGCCGGCGGACCCCCAGCTGCTGGCGGCCGTGGAGCGCCTGCTGGCCTAGTGCGGGCCGGGGTCGATCCCCTCGCGGTCGACCAGGTCATTGCGCAGGTCGCGCAGGATGCGGGTGAGCAGCCGGGAGACCTGCATCTGGGTGACGCCGATGTCGTCGGCGATCTCCTGCTGCGTGCGCTCCTCGAAGAACCGCATGTAGAGGATGCGGCGGTCGCGCTCCTTGAGCCGTCGTACGACGGGGGCGAGCGCGACCCGGGCCTCGGCGGCCGGCTGCGTGGCGTCCTCCTCACCGAGGAAGTCTGCGAGCGACGCGGTGCCCTCGCCGTCGGCGCGGGCGACCGGCCGGTCGAGCGAGGCGGGCGCGAAGCAGCCGTCGGCGCCGAGGGCCTCGATGACGTCGTCGATGGGGACGTCGAGGTGGGCAGCGATCTCGGAGGGCAGCGGCGAGCGGCCGAGGCGCTGCAGCAGCTCCCCCTCGGCGCGGGTGATCTTCGCCTGCGTCTCCTGGACGCGGCGCGGCGGCCGGACCGTCCACCCCTGGTCCCGGAAGTGCTTCTTCAGCTCGCCCCGCATCGTGGGGACGGCGTAGGAGAGGAAGTCGTCGTGGCGCGACGGGTCGAAGTCGCGGGCGGCGCGGGTCAGCGCCATGTAGGCGACCTGCAGCAGGTCGTCCTCGTCGATGCCACGGTTGGCGTAACGGCTCGAGACGCTGCGTGCGACGCCCATGTTCAGGCGCACCACCTCGTCGAGGAGGGCGCGTCGTTGCTCGCCGTCGGCCTCCGCGGCCGCGGCCAGCGCCTCGGAGGTGCGCTCGCGCCGCTCGCGGCGTGACAGGACGGAGTCCCGGCCGCGGCGGGCGACCGGAGCCGGCTGGCTGGTGGTGGTGGTAGGGGTGTCGGTCTCGTCGCCGGTCGAGGAGTCGATGACCTCGGAATCGGGCGCAAAGACCGTGGGGGACGTGCTCATGAAGCCTCCCGAAAGCTCCGAGCGGTCCCGCCGACTGGTTGCAGCGAGTGGGGCGTGGGAGACACACCGTCCTTGACGCTACTACCCGGCCGGTGAGGTTCAAAACATCCTTTCGGGGGTACGAGGCCGCAGCACGCCACCCGCACGTCCCGGACCGCCCTGCACCATCCACGCACCACCGACGTGAGGCCCCGACATGGCACGACCGGAGATCGACCGCGGCGACCCCGCCGCTGCCCTGGCGGGCTACGACCACAGCCCCTTCCTGCTCGTGGCCCTCGACGGCCCCGAGCACGTCGTCGTGGCCGCCAACGACCGGGCCCGGGCCAGCCTGGGTCCCCGTCCGCTGGGCACCCCGGGACGCCGGTTGCTCCCGGGGTCGCGGTCCGACTGGCTCTGGCGGGCTTGCGACCAGGTGCTGCGCGACGGCCGGCCTTTCCAGGAGACGGGCCTGGTCGCTGGCGCGGCGGACGCCGAGGCGCGCGACATCCTGCTCGACGTCGAGCTGCGGCCGTGGCGTCGCCCGGACGGCTCCGTCCGCGGGGTCCTCGGCTACGGTCACGACGCGACCGCCCGTCGGCGGGCGGAAGCGGAGCGGCATGCGCGCGCCGCCGCCGAGGCGGTGGTGGAGCAGGAGCAGGGGGTGGTGACCGCCCTGCACGACGCGCTGCTCCCGCTGACGCTGCCCGTGCTCCCGGGCCTCCAGGTCGCGGCCCACTACCTGCTCGCGGACGAGGGTTCGCCGGCCGGCGGCGACTGGTTCGACGTCGTCCGGCTCGCCGACGACCGGGTCGCCCTCGTGGTCGGCGACTGCGTCGGGCACGGCGTTGCCGCCGCCTCGGTGATGGGGCGGCTGCAGTCCGTGCTGCACGAGCGACTGGCGAGCGGGGCCTCGGTGGCCGAGGCACTCACCGCCCTCGACCGGTACGCCGCCGACCTGCCGGACGCGGCCGGCGCCACCGTCTGCGTCGCGAGCCTGGACCTGCGCAGCGGCGAGGTCGAGTACCTCACCGCAGGCCACCCGCCGCCGCTCGTGGTCGACCGGCGCGGCGACTTCCGCTACCTCGACCCGAGCGGCTCCCGGCCGCTCGCGCTGGCCGGCGTCCGGCGCAGCGCCCACGCCCGCATCGGCCCCGACGAGCTGCTGGTCCTCTACAGCGACGGCATCATCGAGCGCCCCGGTCGCACCAGCAGCGAAGCGACGATCGAGCTCGGGCAGGTCGCCGGGCAGGCGTTCGCCCACCGCCCGTGGCCCGCCGACCTCGACGACCCGGACCGGCCGGCGCTGGAGGTCCTCGAGCAGCTGGTCACCCGCACCGGCCGGCGCGACGACGTCACGCTGCTCACCGCGGGGCTCGTCGACCCGCCGCAGCCGCTGGAGCTCGACCTGCCCGCCGACCCCTCCAGCGTCACGCTGGCCCGGGACGAGGTCACGATGTGGCTGACCACGCTCGGCGTACGCCGGATCGACGCGCGCGCCATCGTCCACGCGACGACCGAGATCGTCGCCAACGCGGTCCACCACGCCTACACCGGCACCGAGCCGGACCCGGGCGCCCCGGCCGTCGCCGTGCGGGGCGAGCTCACGCGGGACGCCGTGGTCAGGCTGACGGTCCGCGACGGTGGCGCCTGGCACGACGCCGCCGACTCCGGCCGCGGCCTGGCCCTGGCAGGGGGACTGGTCGACCGGATGTCGGTGGACCGCGGCGACGCCGAGCACGGGACCACCGTCACCCTGGAGCGCGCGGCCGCGCGGGAGGCGCAGCTGCTGCGCACCCCGGCCGGGCGCCGCACCACGGCGCCGCCCGGGCCGCCCGGGGCCCGGGTCCTCCACAGCGACCCGGGCCGGCTCGTCGCCGGCGGGCCGCTCGACTGGGACAACGTCGACGGGCTGCGCGCCGCCCTGCTCGAGAGCACCTCCGCCGGGGTGCAGTCCGCGACCGTCGACCTCACCCAGGTCACCCACCTCGCGAGCGCCGCGGTGCTGGCGCTTCTGGAGGCCCAGAAGCGGGCGGCGCAGCACGGCACGAGCGTGGACCTGGTGGCACCGATGGGCAGCGCCGCGCAGCACGTCCTCGACGTCGCCGGCATGCCCTACCTCCCCGAGGCGGACGGGGGCGGCCCGTGACCCGACCCGCCCCGGGCCCCGCCGCACCGCTGCTGCGGCTGCTCGAGCCGGCGACCGACCTCAGCCTGACCGTCGGGCCGCCGGTCTCCCCCCACGCGGTCGACTCGACGAGCCAGCGGGCGCAGCACTACGACGGGCTGCAGGTGCAGGCGCGCGAGGGGCCGTGCCAGTCGGCGTGGGAGACCGACGAGCTGGTGGTGACGGGGAACCTCGCAGCGGACCCCCGCTGGCCCGCGCTGACGGACCTGGCCAGGCCCGACGCGCTGCTGAGCGTGCTGGCGGTGCCGGTCGAGGCGGCCGGCGCCACGGTCGGGGTGATCAACGCCTACTCCTGCGACCCCGACGCCTTCGCGGGCCTCGACCAGTCGCTGGTCGACGTGGCCGCGTTCACCGCCGGCCAGGTCCTCGACCGGATGGCCCGGGTCGAGGTGCTCGAGAGGGAGGCGGTCAACCTCCGGCGGGCCCTCGAGACACGGCCGGTGATCGAGCAGGCCAAGGGTGTCCTGGTGGCCCGCCACGGCTACGGCCCCGAGGAGGCCTTCGTCGCGCTGCGGGAGGAGAGCCAGCAGCACAACATCAAGCTCCGCGACCTCGCCGCCCGGGTGGTCGACGAGGCCCGGGACGCCTGACCGGCACCCCTGATCGGCAGCCGCCGGACCGCGTTTGGCCGCGGGTCGTCCCGGGTACTGGACCCGGCACGTCGCGGGCGCAGGGGGTGCCCCGACCCAGCCTGAGGAGGCGGCCATGGGGGAGGCAGTCGAGACCGGACGCATCACCACCGACATCCCGGCCCGGCTCGACCGGCTGCCGTGGAGCCGGTGGCACTGGATGGTCGTGGTCGGGCTCGGGACCGTGTGGATCCTCGACGGTCTCGAGGTCACGATCGTCGGGTCGATGTCGGCGGCGCTCAAGCCGGAGGGCCCTGGCCTGGGGCTGACGTCCTTCCAGGTCGGGCTCGCGGGGGCGGTCTACGTCACCGGCGCCTGTCTCGGCGCGCTGTTCTTCGGCCAGCTCACCGACCGGTTCGGCCGCAAGAAGCTGTTCCTGATCACCCTCGGCGTCTACACCGTCGCGACCGTGCTGACCGCCTTCTCGATGAACCCGATGTGGTACTTCGCGTGCCGCTTCCTCACCGGCGCCGGGATCGGCGGCGAGTACGCCGCGATCAACTCCGCCATCGACGAGCTCATCCCAGCGAAGTACCGCGGCCGGGTCGACGTGGCGATCAACGGCTCGTTCTGGGTCGGCGCCGCCGGCGGCGCGCTGCTGACCATCCCGCTGCTCGACCCGACGATGGTCGACCCCGCCTGGGGCTGGCGGATCGCCTTCGGCCTCGGCGCCATCCTGGCGGTGGGCATCCTGATCGTGCGGCGGCACGTGCCCGAGTCGCCGCGGTGGCTCTTCATCCACGGCCGCGAGGACGAGGGCGAGCGGATCGTCCGCGACATCGAGGAGCAGGTGCGCCAGGACGCCGGGTCGCTCCCGGAGGTCACCGACACCATCACCATCCGGCAGCGACGCACGATCGGCCTCGGCCTGATCGCTCGCACCGTGTTCACCCTCTACCCGCGTCGCACGGCGCTCTGCATCGCGCTCTTCATCGGCCAGGCGTTCCTCTACAACGCATTCTTCTTCACCTACGGCGACACCCTGACGTCGTTCATGGGCGTCGAGCAGGTCGGCTGGTACATCGCGGTCTTCGCGCTCTCGAACTTCGCCGGCGCCCTGACCCTCGGCCCGCTGTTCGACACGGTCGGCCGGGTGCGGATGCTCACCGGCACCTACGTCACCTCGGGCGTCCTGCTCGGCATCACCGGTCTGATGCTCGGCTCGTTCGACGCGGTCACCCTGACGTTGATGGGCTGCATCATCTTCTTCTTCGCCAGCGCCGGCGCCAGCGCCGCCTACCTGACGGCGAGCGAGGTCTTCCCGATGGAGACCCGGGCGCTGTGCATCGCCTTCTTCTACGCGATCGGCACCGCAGCCGGCGGCATCGCCGGGCCGCTGCTGTTCGGCAAGCTCATCCAGGACGCCGTGGACGGCGGCCAGGGCATCCCCGCGATCGCGCTCGGCTACTACATCGGCGCCGCGCTCATGGTGGCCGGCGGCCTCGTCGCCTCCGTGCTCGGCGTCCGGGCGGAGCAGCGGTCGCTGGAGAACATCGCCAAGCCGCTGACCGCCGAGGAGAGCACCGAGCCCTCGATGGCCTGACCCTAGCCGGAGACTCCCAGCGCGAGCGGCAGCACGCGTCCCGCGCCGGCCCGGCGCAGCGCGCGGGCGGCGAGGGTCAGCGTCCAGCCGGTCACGACCAGGTCGTCGACCAGAAGCACGGAGCGGCCGGCCAGCCCGTCGGCGTCCCCTGCGGCCTCGTCGAGCACGAGGCGGGAACGGCGGCCGACCGCGGCGACCCGCTGCGCGGAGTTGGCGGCCCCCTGGCCCGGCGCGACGTCCGGGTCGGCGATCGCCCAGCGGCCCACGACCGGCACCCGCAGGAAGCGGGACAGCCCCGCGGCGAGGTCCTCGGTGAGCGTCGGCCGGGTGGCCGACTCGACCACCGCGATCCCGTCGACCTCGGGCCGCCAGTCGCGCAGCACCTCGACGACGGCCTGGACGACCGGCACCGGGACCGGGCCGTCGGGGGCGTCTCCGGTCAGCAGCCGCCGCAGCGCCGGTCCGTGCCCGAGGTCGGTCAGCCGCGCCACGGCGCGCCCCTCCTCGGCGCCGTCGCTGATCTTGCCCCGCAGGTCCACGCCGAGGTTGGCCAACGCGGTCGGCCACATCCGGCGCGGCTCGAGCGGCACGCCGGGGCGGGCCAGCCGCGCGGCCGCCTCGCCCACCGACTCCTCGGAGACCTCCACGGACAGGGTGAGCCCGCCGCAGTTGTCGCAGCGCCCGCAGTCGGCGGCGTGGGGGTCGTCGAGCTGCTCGCGCAGGTAGCGCATCCGGCAGCGGTCGGTGTCGAGGTAGTCGAGCATCGCACGCTGCTCGCGCTCGCGGGCCTCGGCGACCCGCGCGAAGCGGTCCGCGTCATAGACCCACGGCCGTCCGGTGGCCTCCCAGCCGCCGCGGACCCGGCGTACGGCGCCGTCGACGTCGAGCACCTTGAGCATGGTCTCGAGGCGGGTCCGGTTGAGCTCGACGTGGGTCTCCAGCGCGGCCGTGCTCAGCGGGGAACCCGCCTCCTCGAGCGCGGCGAGCGTCTGGCGCACGAGCTCCTCGCGGGGGAACGCCAGGCTGGCGAAGTAGCTCCAGATGTCCTTGTCCTCGACGGCCGGGAGCAGCACCACGCTGGCGTCGTCGGTGCCGCGGCCGGCGCGGCCGATCTGCTGGTAGTAGGCGACCGGCGACGACGGCGCCCCCATGTTGACGACGAAGCCGAGGCTGGCGTCGAAGCCCATGCCGAGCGCGCTCGTGGCGACCAGCGCCTTGACGCGGCCGGCCAGCAGGTCCTCCTCGAGCGCGAGTCGCTCGGTCTGCTCGGTCTGGCCGGAGTACGCCGCGACCTGGTGGCCGCGGCTGCGCAGGTAGTCGGCGATCTCCTGGGTCGCGGCGACGGTCAGGCAGTAGACGATGCCGCTGCCCGGCTGCTCGGCGAGGTGGTCGGCCAGCCACGCCAGCCGCTGCTCGGCGGTCCGGAGCCGGACGACGCCGAGCCGCAGCGACTGCCGGTCGAGCGAACCACGCTGCACGAGCACCCCCTCACGGAGCTGCTCGGCGACGTCGTCGGTCACCCGCTGGTTGGCGGTCGCGGTCGTGGCCAGCACGGGGATGCCGTCGGGGAGCTCGCCGAGCAGGGTCCGGATCCGGCGGTAGTCGGGCCTGAAGTCGTGGCCCCAGTCGGAGATGCAGTGGGCCTCGTCGACCACGAGCAGGCCGCAGGTGGCGGCCAGTCGCGGCAGGACCTCGTCGCGGAAGCCCGGGTTGTTGAGCCGCTCCGGGCTGACGAGGAGCACGTCGACCTCGCCGGCGCGGACCGACTCCTGGATCGGGTCCCACTGCTCGATGTTGGTGGAGTTGATGGTCACGGCGCGGATGCCGGCCCTCTCTGCCGCCGCGATCTGGTTGCGCATCAGCGCGAGCAGCGGCGAGACGATCACGGTGGGGCCGGCGCCGGCGGCCCGCAGCAGCGCGGTGGCCACGAAGTAGACCGCGGACTTCCCCCAGCCGGTGCGCTGCACCACCAGCGCCCGCCGCCGGTCGACCACGAGCGCCTCGATGGCCGTCCACTGGTCCTCGCGCAGCGATGCGTCGTCGCGGCCGACCAGCGCGCGCAGCCGCTCCTCGGCCTGGGCGCGGACCTCGCGGACGTCGGGCAACGGGGTCGTGGTCGTCATCGTGCCTGTCTACCAGCGCACGCCGACTCCTCGCCCGTCCGGGCAACCTTTCTGCCGTCCGCACCGTCTCCCCTACGACACCACTGCCGCATCTCGGGGGAGACGCTCATGCCTGACGCCCGTTCCATACTCGTCCTCGGCCTGCCGGCCGGCCTCGTGCTCGGCCTCTTCGCCCTGCTTCCCGGGGCGCCGGCCGACGCCACCAGCCGCACCTGCTTCGGCGAGGAGCCCACCATCGTGCGGACCGGCTACGTCGTCGGGACGGAGGGCGACGACGTGATCCTGGCCGACGCCGGCTCGGAGGTGCACGCCCTCGGCGGCCATGACCGCGTCTGCGGGGCGGGGCTCGTGCACGCCGGCGCGGGGCGCGACCGGGTCTGGTACGACGGCGGAGGCGCCGACCTCCTCCTCGACGGTGGACCCGGCGCCGACCGGCTCTTCTACCTCGGCGGGGAGCTCGCCGAGCTGACCGGTGGCCGGGGCGACGACCACCTGCGCTCTGGTCCGGGTCGGCAGTACCTGACCGGCGGGCCCGGCGACGACGACCTGGGGTCGGGGCGCGGCGCGGACCACCTGTCGGGCGGCGCCGGCAACGACCGGATCGACGGCGGCGCGGGCCGCGACGCCGCGGGCGGCGGGCCGGGTCGCGACCGGTGCCGGAACGTGGAGGACGCCACGGCCTGCGAACGCTGAGGGCCCGGCGGGCGTCCGGCCAGTAGCGTGGGCCCATGCGCCTGCCGCCCCTGCCCGACCCCCGCGACCTGCTGCGTGACGGGGTCCAGCTCGTCGAGCGCGTGACCGGGTTGCTCGGGACGGCCGAGGAGCTCGTGGCCTCCGCCGGGCGGGTGATGGCGGCCGGCGAGGAGCTGCTCGGCCGCATCGACGGGCTGGTGGACCGGATCGAGGCCACCCGCGCGGCCGCGGACGAGGTGGTGGCCGCCACCGACACCACCCGGCAGCGGGCCGACGCCCTCATCGAGCGGTTCGAGCCGTCACTGACGGCCCTGCAGCCGACCCTGGACCGGCTGGCGGAGACGACCGACCCGCGCGAGGTCGACGCCATGGTGGCGCTGATCGACCAGCTGCCACTGCTGGCGGCCAAGATGGAGACCGACGTCATCCCGGTCCTCAACTCGCTCACCACGGTCGCGCCCGACCTCCACGACCTCCTCGACACCTCCCGCGAGCTCAACGAGATGCTCGCGAAGCTGCCCGGAATGGGGCGGATCAGGAAGCGGGTGGACGACCAGCAGGAGGCCGAAGGCCGGGGCTAGATGCCCAGCCGGCTGTCCGGGTCCGTGGGCGCACCATCAGCGCCCTCGCCGGCGTCCGGCGGGACGACGACCACCGGGCACGACGCGTGCCGCACGACCTGGTCGGCGGTGGAGCCGAACCGCAGCCCGTGGAAGCCGCCCTCGCCGCGGGCACCCACGACGAGCAGGTCCGCGGTCGCACTGGCCTCGATCAGCCGCCTGCCGGCCGCGCCGTGGAGGACGTGGTGCGCCACGTCGACGTCGTCCGGGAGCCCGAGCCCCTCGACGTCGAGCCGCAGCCGGTCCGACACGGCCTCCTCGAACTCGGCCAGCGACGGCACGTAGCCGACGCTGGCGCTCGGCGGCCGGGGTGCCGACGAGATGCTCCAGCACCGCACGACGTGGAGGCGGCAGCCGAACCGCTGGGCGTAGCGCGCGCCCCAGCGCACCGCCTCGGCCGAGGTCGACGAGCCGTCGAACCCGACGAGGACGCCGCCCCCGAGGTCGATCTCCGCGGTCACCTGCGTCATCGCCGGGTCACCAGATCCGGACCCGGAGCTCGGGGTCGAGCCACAGGCCATCGCCCTCCTGCGTCCCGAAGACCTCGTGGAACTCGTCGAGGTTGCGCACGATGTTGGCGCGGAACTCCGGCGGGCTGTGCGGGTCGATGGTGAGGTACTGCTGCTCCTGCTCCTTGCGGCGCTTGGTGCGCCAGCAGTAGGCCCAGTTCATGAAGAGCCGCCGGCGCGACTCCTCGTCGGCCTCGCCGCCCTGGGAGATGACGTAGGCCATGTGGCCGATGGTGAGGCCGCCGAGGTCGCCGATGTTCTCGCCGACGGTCAGCGCGCCGTTGACCCGCTCGCCGGGGAGGGCGCGGGGCTCGAACGCGTCGTACTGCTCGATGAGCGCCTTCGACTTCACCTCGAAGGCGGCCTTGTCGTCGGGCGTCCACCAGTCGTTGAGGTTGCCGGCGCCGTCGTACTGCGCCCCCTGGTCGTCGAAGCCGTGGCCGATCTCGTGGCCGATGACGGCGCCGATGCCGCCGTAGTTCTCGGCCGGGTGGGCGTCGGGGCTGAAGAACGGCTTCTGGAGGATGCCGGCGGGGAAGCAGATCTCGTTGGTGCCGGGGTTGTAGTAGGCGTTCACCGTCTGCGGCAGCATGAACCACTCGTCGCGGTCGACCGGCGACCCGATCTTGCGCAGCTCGCGGTCGGTCTCGAACGCCGACGCGGCCGCGACGTTGCCGAGCAGGTCCTCGGGGCTCACCCGCAGCGCGGAGTAGTCGCGGAACTTCTCGGGGTAGCCGATCTTGGGCCGGAAGGTCGCGAGCTTCTCGTAGGCCCGCTGCTTGGTCTCCTCGGTCATCCAGTCGAGGGCGGCGATGGACTGCCGGTAGGCCTCCAGCAGGTTGGCGACCAGCTCGTCCATCTTGGCCTTGGAGTCCGGCGGGAAGTGCCGGGCGACGTACTCCTTGCCGACGGCCTCGCCGATCGCGCCCTCGACCAGCGTGACGCCGCGCTTCCACCGGGCCCGCAGCTCCGGCGTGCCGTTGAGGGTGCGGCCGTAGAAGTCGAAGTTCACGGCGACGAAGTCGTCGGTGAGGTACGGCGCCGCGGAGCGGAGTACGTGGAAGAGCAGCCACTCCTTCCAGTCCCCGAGCGGAACCTCGTCGAGCACCGTCGAGAGGTGGGCGAAGTAGGACGGCTGGCGGACGCAGCTCTCGGCGATCGTCTCGACGGAGCCGCCGAGGTTGGTGACGTAGGCGTCCCAGTCGAACGACGGGCACAGCTCCTTGAGCTCGCCGGCCGTCATCAGGTTGTAGGTCTTCTGGACGTCGCGGGTCTCCGCGCGCTCCCAGTGGCCCTTCGCCAGCCGGGTGTCGACCTCGAGGACGGTGTGGGCTGCCGCCTCCGGCGACTCGTGCCCGGCCAGGGCGAAGAGCTCCGTGAGATAGGCGACGTACTTCTCGCGCACCTCGGCGAACTTGTCCTCGCGGTAGTAGGACTCGTCGGGCAGGCCGAGGCCGCCCTGCACCAGGTGGAAGAGGTACCGGTCGGAGTTGCGGTCGTCGGTGCTGATGTAGGAGCCGAACAGGCCGTAGCCACCGATCCGCTCGAGCTCGCCGAGGAACGCCGCGAGGTCCCGGACGTCGCGCAGCGCGGCGACCGCGTCGATCTGCGGCTGCACGGGCGCGAGGCCGAGAGCGTTGACCCGGTCCTCGGCCATGAACGAGGCGTAGAGGTCGCCGATCTTGCGGGCGTCCTCGTCGAGCGTGTCGGGGTCGGCGGCGGCGAGGCCCTCGATGATCTCGCGCACCTGCTGCTCGGCCGCGTCGGCGAGCTGCACGAAGGGGCCCCAGCTCGACCGGTCCGAGGGGATCTCGGTCTCGTCGAGCCAGCGGCCGTTCACGTGGCCGAACAGGTCGTCCTGGGGACGGATGTCGGGGTTCATGCCCGGCTGGGCGTCGTCGAGGATGGTCACGCGGATCACCCTACGTCTCGGACCCGCACCACGGACTTGCCCAGGGTGCGCCGCGCCTCCATGTCGGCGAGCGCCGTCCCGAAGTCCTCGAGGGCGTACGTCGCGCCGATCGGGGGGCGCACCACTCCCGCCGCGATCAGCGGCAGCAGCGCGTCCCACTGCTCGTGCATGTAGCCCGGCCGCGCCATCGCGTAGGCGCCCCAGCCGACGCCGCGGACGTCGGTGTTGTTCAGCAGCAGTCGGTTGACCTTGACCTCGGGGATTCCCTGGCCGGCGGCGAAGCCGACGACCAGCAGCCGTCCCTGCGGGGCGAGGCAGCGCAGCGAGTCGGTGAAGACCTCGCCGCCCACCACGTCGAGCACGAGGTCGACGCCCTCGCCGTCGGTCAGCTTCAGGACGCGGTCCCGGAAGCCGTCGAGGAGCACGACCTCGTCGGCGCCCGCGGCGAGCGCCAGCTTCGCCTTCTCCTCGGTGCTGACGACGGCGATGGTGCGGGCGTCGAAGCCCTTGGCCACCTGGAGGGTGGCGGTGCCGACGCCGCCGGCGGCGCCGTGCACGAGGACCGTCTCGCCGGCCCGCAGCCCGCCGCGCTCGAGCAGCGCGAAGTGGGCGGTGAGGTAGTTCATCGGCAGCGCCGCCGCCTCGTCGAAGGAGGTCTCGTCCGGCAGCGGGAACACCGCCATCGGCGGCGCCACGACCAGCTCGGCCGCCCCGCCGTACGGCAGCACACCGGCGACCCGCTCCCCGGCGCGGTAGCCCTCGGGGCCGCTCACGACCGTGCCGGCGAAGTCGACCCCGAGCGTGAACGGCGGCTCCGGCCGCAGCTGGTAGGCCCCCCTGCTCAGCAGCAGGTCGGGGAAGGAGACCCCGACGCGGTGGACCTCCACGAGCACTTCGTCGTCGCCGGGGACGGGGGCGTCGATCTCGACGACCCGCACCCCGGCCGGGCCGGTGGACGTGTCAGTGACCTGGACGGCGCGCATGCCCCGGAGGCTAGCGCTCCCCCTCCGTGCGCAGGTCGACGATCACGTCGAGCAGCTCGCGGGCCACCCCGTCGAGCTGCTCGATGGCGTCGGCGATCCGCACCGTGGTGCGGGAGTCGGACCCCGCGCCCACCGCCCCGGCGAGCGAGTAGCTCACCCGCATCACCTGGTCGAGCACCGTGCGCTGCAACCGGTCGGCCACCAGCGCGGCCGGCTCGGCGCCCCCCGCGCCTGCTCCCAGCCTGTCGTGTGCCTGCCACATCGTCATGCCTGTCCCCTCCTGTCGACCTCCCCCCGACCGGCACCAACCGGTTCAGTAGACGACGTGGAGGCCCGGAATCCGGGGAGGCGCGCAGGAGGGGCCCGCTCAGCGGGGCGAGACCACCGCGTTCATCTCGAAGTGCATGGGGTCGGTGTACTTCCAGTCACCGCCCCAGGCGAAGCCCCACTTCTTGAAGATCGCCACCACGGTCCGGTCCATCTCGCCGACGGTGCCGCGCTGGTTGCCGGGCACGTTGAAGTCCATGGCGGTGCCGAACGAGTGGTTCGACAGCTTGGTGGTGCCGGCGATGAAGCGCGGGTAGTAGCACCCGGCGTACTCGCCGGGGTTGAGCTCGTCGGCCAGGCCGCGCTCCACGACCTCGCGCAGGGCGGCCTCCAGCTGGGGGAACATCGCCTTGTTGCAGGTCATCGGGCCGATGATCGGCATCACCCGGCTCTCGATGTGGCTCGCCACCCACGACGGCTCGGGCGCGATCCTGCCGCCCCCGAGGACCCGGTAGTTGAAGGTGCCGATGACCTGCGCGACCGAGCCGCCCGTGAGCACCGCGGTCTGCTGGACGCTGGTGTCTAGGCCGAAGCGGGCGACCACGTCGAGGCGCTGGACCGAGGCGTCCTCGCCGACGATGCGCTGCAGCGGCTTGCGCACGGCGTCCGGGGCGACCTCGTCGGTGGAGAGCAGCACGGCGTTGCCGAGCTCCATCCCTAGCTCCTCGGCCCACTTCTCGTTGAGGACGACGTCGACCTGGGTGGCCTGCGGGGCGTAGGCGCCGATGTGGACCGTGGGCGCGTCCTTGTCGGCGCCCAGCCGGACCAGGCCGTCCTCGTCCTCGAGCCGGCGGCCGAGCCGCGGCGTGATCGCGAGCTCGCCCCCTGCCACCCGGTCCCAGGCCTCCTGGAGCTGGGCGGAGTTGGCGGGCGTGAACCGGCGGTACGTCGCGGGGTCGACCGCCGCCACGTTGATCGCGCGGTTCTCGATGGTGACGTTCGCCAGGCCCATCACCTCGACGGCGGCGATGCCCTTGATCCGCTTGATGCGCCTGACCATCCCCGGCTCGAGCGGGTCCTCGTTGAAGATCAGCAGGTCGGCGGCGTAGAGGCGGTCCTCGAGCGGACCGGGCGGGTCCACGGCGTGCTCCGCGTCGACCACCGCCGGGCTCGGGGACGGCGCGGCGGTGGCGGAGGGATCGGCAGACTCCGACGGCGCCACGGGGGTTGTGCTCGCGGGCGATGTCGGCGCCGCGTCCGGGCCGGCGTCGGCGCCGCCGCAGGCGGCTGCCAGCAGCGCGACGGTGACCGCGAGGGCGCGACCCGCCCCCCGGCTGCTCCGCCTCGTCCGCCCGCTCACGGGCCCGGTCCCCTGCACAGCGACAGGGTAGGTCAGCCCCCCTTGCGGCGGCGGATCTCTGCGTTGATCGCCGGCACCACCTCGTGCAGGTCGCCGATCACGGCGTACGTCGCGCGGGTGACCATCGGCGCCTCGGCGTCGGTGTTGATCGCCAGGATCGCCTTCGCGCTCGAGCAGCCCGCCCAGTGCTGGATCGCCCCGCTGATGCCGCACGGGATGTAGAGGTCGGGCGAGATCCGGCTGCCGGTCTGCCCGACCTGCTCGTGGTGCGGCCGCCAGCCGAGGGAGGTCACGACGCGCGAGACCCCCAGCTGGCCGCCGAGCAGGTCGGTGAGCTCGAGGAGGTCGTCGAAGCCCTCGGCGCTGCCGGCGCCGCGGCCGGCCCCGATGACCACCTTCGCGGACTTGAGGCTGCCGGACAGGTCGGGCTCGGGCTCCTCGCTGGAGGCCACCCGTGCGACCAGGTCCCGCTCGGCCACCTCCGGGGCGTGCTCGACCACCTCGGCCGGCCCCGGGACCGCCGCCGCGGCTGCCTCGACCGCGTGGCCGGCCACGGAGAAGACCGCCGGCCGGTCGGACAGCCGCATCTCCTCCATCGCCTGGCCGCCGACGACCTGGCGGGTCACCACGAACGGCGCGAGGCCGCCGAAGGACAGCACGTTGGCCGCCATCGCCACGTCCGCGCGCGCGGCCAGGTGGGCGAGCACCTCGTTGCCGCGCGGCGTCCCGGCGGCGGTCACCACGACCGAGCCGGTGCCGGCCAGCACGGACTCGACGCCGGCGGCCCAGGTGGCGCCGCCGTAGGCGTCGAAGGCGGCACCGGTCAGCCGGTGGACGTGCCGGACGCCCTGGGCCGCGAGCTGGTCGCGCAGGCCGTCGGACACCTCGCCGACGACGACGACGTCGACCGGGACCCCGCCGCCGGCCCCGGACAGGGACCGGGCGAAAGTCAGCGTCTCCCGCGAGACCTCGACGGCGAGGCCGGCGAGGTCCTTCTCCACGAGCACCAGGATCATCGCGCCAGCACCCCCAGCTGCTCGAGCACGTCGACGACCGCCGGCGCGGCCTCCGCTCCCTTGCCGAGCACCTGCACGTCGCTGGGGGCGGGGGGCGGCAGCAGCAGCCGCTCGCGTGCCGGCCCCACCGGCTCGCGGGCCGGGGTCCGCTCCTCCACGGGCACCCTCTTGGCCTTCATCCGGCCCGGGACCGTCGGGTAGCGCGGCGAGACGCCGCCCTCCAGCACGGTCACGACGGCAGGCAGCGGCACCCGGTAGGTCTCGTGCCCCTCGGTCCCGTCCGCGTGGGCGGTCACCGCTCCGTCGGCGACCTCGAGCGACTTCGCGCCGTTCACGACCGGCCGCCCGAGCGCGTAGGACAGCCGGATCCCGACCTGGAAGTCGCCGCTGTCGGCGGCGTCGTTGCCGAGCAGCACCAGGTCGTGGCTGCGGCCCTCGGCCTCGTGCGCCCGGACGACGGCGGCGATCTCGCGCGCGACGTCGGCCGGGCCGAACCGCTGCGGGTCGGCCACCACGTGGGTCGCCGCCGTGCAGCCGACTGCGAGCGCGGCGCGCAGCTGCTCCACCGCGTCGGCGTCCCCGAGCGTCAGCACCGTCGCCTCGCCGCCGGTCGCCGTCGCCACCTGCACCGCGAGCTCGACCGCGCACTCCTCGTGGGCACTCATGGTGAAGCCGGCGTACCGCCCGTCGACGGCCTGGCCGTCCTCGGTGAGGACCACCTCGCTGGAGGAGTCCGGCACCCGCTTCACGCAGACCAGGACATTCACGCCGGTCGAGCCCGTCGAGACCATCAGCGGATCCGCTCGTTGGCCGGGTCGAGCAGCGGCGTCGCGTCCACCGAGCCGATGGTGACCGGGTAGAGCTGCTCCATGTAGGAGACCGCGAGCTCGTTGCCGACCATCGCCTCCTCGGGCGGCAGGTAGGCCATCAGCACGTGCTTGCCCAGCGACGGCGCCGACCCGGCGGTGGTGACGTACGGGTGGTGGCCGTGCCCGTCGGTGAGGGTGCTCCCGTCGCGACGGACGATCGGCTCGCCGCCGAGCATGTAGCGCTTCGTGCCGTCGGCCGAGGTGTGGTCGTCGACGGTCATCGTGCACAGCACCGTCCTGGGCGCCTCCTCGCGCTGGCGCAGGTAGGCCTCGCGCCCCGTGAAGTCGGCCGTCTTCACCTTCGGTCGCTGCATGCCCGCCTCGACGATGGTCCGCTCGCTGTCGAGCTCGAACCCGAACGCCCGGTAGCCCTTCTCGATGCGGCCGGTGGTGCCGTAGACGCCGATACCGACCGGGACCGCGCCGTGCGAGGCGCCCGCCTCGAGCAGCGTCTCCCACAGGTCGGCGGCGTCGCCCATGGCGACGTAGAGCTCCCAGCCCAGCTCGCCGACGTAGGAGATGCGGGAGGCCAGGACGGTCAGGTCGCGCCCGCTCGCGCCGCGGACCGTGACCTCGCGGCAGGTGAGGAACCCGAAGCCGCCGTCCGAGACGTCGGCGTCGGTGAGGCCGGAGAGGATGTCGCGGGCGCGCGGCCCCCAGAGCCCGATGGTGGAGACCTCGTCGGTCCGGTCGGTCAGCGTCGTGCGGCCGTCCTCGGGCAGGTGGTCGGCGAACCACTGCCGGTCGGCCATGCCGTGCGCGCCGCCGGTGACGACCCGGAACCGGTCCTCCGCGAGGCGCATCACCGTGAGGTCGGAGCGGAAGCCGCCGCGGGCGTCGAGCACCGGCGTGTAGACGACCTTGCCGACCGCCACGTCGCACTGGGCGACGCAGGTGCGCTGCACGCTGTCGAGCGCGTCGGGGCCCTCGATGTCGAAGATCGCGAACGCCGTGAGGTCGATGACGCCGGCCGCTTCACGCATCCGCAGGTGCTCGGCGTTGATGATCGGGCTCCACCAGCGCGAGTCCCACTCGTGCTCGCGCGGCATCACCCGGTCGCCGTACTCCTCGAGCAGGCCGGCGTTGGACTCGTACCAGTGCGGGCGCTCCCAGCCGGCGGTCTCGTAGAAGAAGGCCCCGAGCTTCTTCTGGGACTCGTGCATGGGGGCCAGTCGCTGGTCGCGGTCGGACTCGTACTGCTCGGAAGGGTGGATGATCCCGTAGGTCTTGATGAACGACTCGGTGGTGCGGAGCCTGGTGTGCTCGCGCCGCATCTGGTGCTGGTGGAACCGCGCGATGTCGCTGTGGGAGACGTCGATCTCCGACCAGCCCTGGGTCATCCACTCGGCGACGGCGCGGCCGACGCCGGGCCCCTCCTTGATCCACACCGCGGCCGCGGTCCACAGGCCCTTGACCGCGCTCTCGCCGAGGATCGGACTGCCGTCGCAGGTGAGCGAGAGCAGGCCGTTGATGGCGTAGCGCATCTCGGCGCCCTCGGCACCGAGCAGCTCGGGCATCAGCTCGTACGCCGTCTCGAGCTGCGGGTCGAAGTCGTCGGAGGTGAAGGGCATCTCGGTGGGCGACAGCTTGGCCTGCTCGATCGACGGGATGTCCTCCGGCTCGTGGAGGATCGCCCGGTGGGCGTAGGAGCCGACCTCCATGTCGGCGCCGTGCTGCCGCTCGTAGCAGAACGAGTCCATGTCGCGGATGATCGGGAAGCTGATCTCGCCCTCACGCTCGGCGAGCTGCGCGCAGGGCCCGACGCTGATCATCTGGTGGACCGCGGGCGTCAGCGGGATGGAGACGCCCGCCATGTCGCCGATCTTGGGGCTCCACACGCCGCACGCGATGACGACGGCGCCGGTCTCGATGTCGCCCGCGCTGGTCCGGACGCGGGTGATGCGGCGGCGCCCGTCGGGCCGCTCCTCGGTGTCGAGGCCGAGCACCTCGACGTTGGGAACGGTCGTCAGCGCGCCGGCCTCGAAGGCCCGCTCCCGCATGATCGTGCCGGCACGGAGCGAGTCGACGACTCCCACCGACGGCGTCCAGAAGGCGCCGATGAACTGGTCGGTCTCGATGAAGGGAACCTTCTCCTTGACGAAGTCCGGCTCGACGAGGTGCGCCTCGATGCCCCAGGCGCGCGCGCTCGACATCCGGCGCCGCAGCTCCTCCATCCGCTCCTCGGTGCGGGCGATCTCGAAGCCGCCGGACCGGGTGAACACGCCCATCTCCTCGTACTGCCGCACGGAGTCGAGCGTCAGGTCCGTGATCTCCCGGGAGTGGTCGACGGGGAAGATGAAGTTCGAGGCGTGGCCGGTTGAGCCCCCCGGGTTGGGGAGCGGCCCCTTGTCGATCTGGACGATGTCGCGCCAGCCGAGCCTGGCGAGGTGGTGCACGAGGCTGTTGCCGACGATGCCCGCGCCGATGACGACGACCTGCGCGGTGCTGGGAACGGTGGCCATGGGGCGCCTCCAGAGGCTGTTGCGCTATGCGCAACTCAATGCGTGATGCGGAACACCCCCAGAATCACCCGTGCCCGGCCGGGAAGTCAATGGCCCCGGCCGGGCACGTGAGGGTGAGCTCTCAGCCGAGCCAGCCGTCGACGACGTCCTGGTTGTCGGCCACCCACTTGGCGGCGGCGTCCTCGGGGGACATGCCGTCAGCGGTGATGTACTTCGCGACGAGGTTCTGGTCGTCGTTGGTCCACGAGAAGTTGCGGACCAGCTCGACGCCGGGACCGCCCTCCTCGACCCAGGACGTGGAGACGAACTTCTTGAGCGGCGTCTCCGGGTAGTCGCAGTCGACCTTGGCCGGGTCCTCCTGGCAGCCCTCCTCGTAGGGCGGCAGCTCGACCTTCTCCATCGGTACCTCGGCGTGGATGTACTGCGGCTCCCAGAAGTAGCCGATCAGCCAGTCCTCGTTGTTCTGCGCCTTCTGGAAGGCCGTGATGGTCGCGGCCTCACCACCGGAGAAGACGACCTCGTAGTCGAGTCCGAGGTTGTCGATGATGGCCTCGTCGAACTGGACGTACGACGGGTCGGAGCCGAGGAACTGGCCCTTGCCGCCGGACTCGGAGGTGGCGAACTCGTTGGAGTACTTGTCGAGGTTCTCCCAGTTCAGGATGTCCGGGTTCTCCTCGGCCAGCCAGCCGGGGACGTACCAGCCGATGATGCCGACGTTGCCGTTCTCGCCGAAGTCGGTGGCGCTGCCGTCACCGCCCTTGTCCGCGACGAACTTGGCCTCGAGGTCGGGGTGGCCCCAGTCCTCGATGACGACGTCGACCTCGCCCGTGCCGAAGCCCTGCCACGACACGTCCTCTTTGAGGTCCTTGTAGTTGACCTTGCAGCCGAGCTGCTCCGAGGCGACGTGGCCGACGACGTAGGCGCTCGCCTCGTAGCCGACCCAGGGGTTGACGGCCATGTTGAGCTCGCCGCAGTCCCCGGACTCGCCGGCCTGGGCCTCGTTCTCGGCGGTCTGCTCGCCGATCGAGCCACCGCCACACCCGGCCAGCACCAGTGCGGCGACGGCCGTGGCGGCCACCCCGCGCGCGGTCCTGCTGATTGTGATCCTCATCTGCTACCTCCATCGGTGTTGCGGTGTCCGGGGGCTCTGGTCGCTCCGGTGAGCGGGTGTGTCATCGCGCCGTCCCCAACGACTGGGTCGCCCGCGCCCGCATCTGGCGCAGCTGGCTGCCGAGGGGCTTCGGCTGGTGGTGCGCCGCGGCGCGCATGATGCGGTCGAGCATGATCCCGAGCAGGACGATGCTGATGCCGGCGGCGGCGCCACGGCCCCACTCCTCCGAGCGGGAGAAGCCGAGCACGACGTCGTAGCCGAGGGCGCCGGCGCCGACGAGGCCGCCGATGACGACCATCGCCAGCACGAACAGCAGGCCCTGGTTGGCGGCGAGCACCAGCGAGCCGCGCGCCATCGGCAGCTGCACCTTGGTGATCTCCTGCCAGGTGGTGGCGCCGGTCGACCGGGACGCCTCGATCGTCGCGGGCGACACGGACTTCACGCCGTCGGCGACGAGCTTGATGGCCGCCGGGGCGGCGTAGATGATCCCGGCCGTGATCGCGGTGAACCGGCTGGGGCCGAACAGTGCGAGCACCGGGATCAGGTAGACGAACGGCGGGATGGTCTGGCCGGCGTCGAGCAACGGGCGGATCACCACGTCGGCCCGTCCGCTGCGCGCCATCCAGACGCCGAAGACCAGCGCCAGGGCCATCACCATCAGGGTGGCCACCAGGACCATGGCCAGCGTGACCATCGAGTCGTTCCACAGGTCGAAGAAGCGCAGGCCGGCCAGGCAGATCACGGTCGGGACCAGCGTCCGGACCCCGCCCAGCACCAGGCCGAGCACCAGGATCGCCGCCGCCGCGAGGTACCAGGGCGACTCGGCGAGCAGCGCCTCGAGCGGGTTCAGCAGGGTCACCGTGACGATGTCCTTGAATGCCTCCGTGAGGCCACCGAAGGTGTCGACCACCCAGCCCGCGAACGAGTTGACCTGGTCGGCGACCCAGCGGCCGGAACCGTTCTCGGGGAACTCGGCCGCCCACAGGTAGCTGCGCGACAGGTAGACCGCCACGAGCGCGGCCGCGCCGGCTGCGGCGAGCACGACCTGGCGCTGGCGCGCGTTCCCACCGCCGCCGCGGGCGATGGTCTCGCTGCGCTCGCTGGCTGCGGTGGCGGTGCGGTCGAGCATGATCGCCATGACCACGATCAGGGCGCCGGGCACGAACGCGCCACCGATGTCGATGCGGATCAGCGCGTTGAGCACCGGCTGGCCCAGGCCCGGCCCGTTGACGTACGCCGCCAGCGTGGCCATCGCCAGCGCCGCCATGATCGTCTGGTTGAGGCCCACCACGATCGTCCGGCGCGCCATCGGCAGCTGGACCTTCCGCAGCCGCTGCCAGAACGTCTGGCCCGAGGAGTCAGTCGCCTCGATGGTGCTCGGCGAGACGGTGCGGATGCCGTGGCCGGCGATCCGGATGAGCGGCGGCAGCGCGTAGATCAGCGTGCAGAGCACCGCGCCCGAGGCACCGATCCCGAAGAACAGCACGACCGGCAGCAGGTAGACGAAGGTCGGCATCGTCTGCATCAGGTCGAGGAAGACCGTGACCACACGTTCGGCCCGTCTGCTGCTCGCGATCCAGATGGCCAGCGGCATGCCGATCAGCACCGCCACCGCGACCGCGACGAAGGTGATGATGAGCAGGTCGACGGCGTCGGTCCAGTAGCCGAAGAGCCCGAAGGAGACGAACGAGGCGGCGATCAGCAGCGAGATCCGCCAGCCCGCGATGGCGAGCCCGATCCAGGCGGCGATGGCGACCACGCCCAGCCAGCCGATCTCGGGCACCGGCCGCGGGAAGTTCGCGACCGAGACCATCCTCTGGAACCAGTCGATGGCCGACACGAAGCCGTCGCCGATGGCGTACGTCGTCTGGATGACCGGGTTGGTGTCGCGGTTGGCGATGACGTCGTCACGGAAGCCGGCGAAGGTCTCCATCAGGTCGGTGCGCTCGCGCACCGGACGGGCCAGGGTGTCCCGGCCCTGGGTGACGGTCCAGACGACGATCCACGCAGCGACGACGAGCAGTGCCCACGCCCAGCGGGGCAGGCTCTTCGGGACCTGCGGTGGAGGCGGCGGTTCCTTGCCCGACTGGCTGGGCTGCCCCGACGGCTCGGGCCGTTGGGCGAGCGTGGCGGTCATGCGTGGACCTCCTCCTCCGCCACCACCACCCGCAGGATGTCCTCGTCGTCGACGACACCGACGAGCTTGTCACCGTCGAGAACCGGGCACGGCCCGTGGTGCTCGAGGACGACGCGGGCGGCGTCGCGGACGATCTGGTCGGCCTGCAGCGGAGGTCCGTCCGCGGTGTCGCCGTTCGGCGCATGCATCACCCACTTGAGCGTGAGCACGTGCGAGCGCGGCACGTCGCTGACGAAGTCGCGGACGTAGTCGTCGGCGGGGGCGGCGACGACCTCGTCGGGCGTCCCGACCTGGACGATCGCGCCGTCGCGCATGATGAGGATGCGGTCGCCGAGCTTGAGCGCCTCGGCGAGGTCGTGGGTGATGAAGACCATCGTCTTGCCGAGCTCGCTGTGCAGCCGCTTGACCTCGTTCTGCATGTCGCGGCGGATCAGCGGGTCGAGCGCGGAGAACGGCTCGTCGAACAACAGCAGCGACGGGTCGCCGGCGAGCGCCCGGGCGAGGCCGACGCGCTGCTGCATGCCGCCCGACAGCTGGTCGGGGTAGGAGTGCTCGAACCCGGTCAGCCCGACCAGGTCGACGACCTCGGCCGCCTTGGCCCGGCGCTCCTTCTTGGGCACGCCGCGGACCTCGAGACCGTAGGCGACGTTGTCGATCACCTGGCGGTGCGGCAGCAGGCCGAAGTGCTGGAAGACCATCGAGGCGTGGTTGCGTCGCAGGTCGCGCAGCTCGGACTCGCTGGCGCTCGTCACGTCGTTGCCGTCGATGACGACGTCACCGGCCGTCGGCTCGATGAGCCGGGTCAGGCAGCGCACCAGCGTCGACTTGCCGGAGCCGGAGAGGCCCATGACCACGAAGACCTCGCCGGGGGCGACGTCGAAGGAGACGTCACGGACACCGACGACGCAGCCTGTCTTCTCCTTGAGCTCCGCCCGCGAGAGGTCCTCGTCGGGGGAGCCGATGATCTTGTCGGCGCCCTTGCCGAAGATCTTCCACAGGTGGCGCACCGACAGCGCCGCGTCGTCCGTCTCGGCGGTCGACGGGGCCTGGGGGGCGTCGGGCTGGATGACGGCGCTCATCACGCCTCCTCACCGGCGGCGCGGGCGCCGCCATCGTTGCGCGGGTCTCCCGGGGGATACAGCGGGTCGCCGTCGCGGTACCGGTAGAACGGCACGTCGGCGGGCGGAAGCGGGGTGTTGCCCAGGATCAGGTCGGCGGCCTTCTCGGCGACCATCATCACCGGGGCGTAGATGTTGCCGTTGGTGACGAAGGGGAACACCGACGCGTCGACGACGCGCAGCCCCTCCATCCCGTGCACCTTCATCGTGGAGGGGTCGACCACGGCCATCTCGTCGGTCCCCATCTTGGCCGTGCACGAGGGGTGCAGGGCGGTCTCGGCGTCCTCGCGGACCCAGTCGAGGATCTCGTCGTCGGTCTCGACCTTCGGGCCGGGCGAGAGCTCGCCGTCGTTGTACGGCGCGAACGCCGGCTGGTTGAGGATGTCGCGGGCCACCCGGACCGCCTCCACCCACTCCTTGCGGTCCGTCGGCGTCGACAGGTAGTTGAACTGCATCGACGGGTGCTCGCGCGGGTCGCGCGACTTGATCCGCACCCAGCCGCGGGTGTCGGCGTACATCGGGCCGATGTGCACCTGGTAGCCGTGCCCCTTGGTGGGCGAGGTGCCGTCGTACCGGATCGCGACGGGCAGGAAGTGGAACATCAGGTTCGGGTAGTCCACCTCGTCGTTGCTGCGGCAGAAGCCGCCGCCCTCGAAGTGGTTGGTCGCGCCCAGCCCGGACCGGTGGAACAGCCAGTCGTAGGCGATCTTGGGCCGGGCCCGCCAGCGCAGGCCGGGGGCGATCGAGACCGGCAGCTTCGAGGCGTACTGGATGTAGACCTCGAGGTGGTCCTGGAGGTTCTCGCCCACGCCGGGCAGGTGGTGGACCACCGGGACGCCGACCCTCCGCAGCAGCGACTCGTCGCCGACACCGGACAGCTGCAGCAGCTGGGGGGTGTTGATGGCACCGCCGCACAGGACGACCTCGTTCGCCTCCACGCTGCGGTTCAGCCGGCCGCCCCGCTGGTAGTCGACGCCGACGGCCCGCCGGCCGCGGAACCGGATCCCGGTCACGAAGGCGTAGGTCTCGACGTCGAGGTTCTTGCGGTGCTTGACCGGGTGCAGGTAGGCGCGGGCCGCCGAGTGGCGGCGGCCGCGGTAGACGTTGCGGTCGAACCGTGCGAAACCCTCCTGGCGGTAGCCGTTGACGTCGTCGGTGAGCGGGTAGCCCGCCTCCTGCGCCGCCTGGAAGAAGGCCCCGAAGAGCGGGTTCTCGGCCGGGCCCCGCTCGAGCTTGAGCGGCCCGTCACCGCCGCGCCACTCGTCGGCACCCGCGAGGCAGGTCTCCATCCGCTTGAAGTAGGGCAGGCAGTGGAGGTAGTCCCACTCCTTCATGCCCGGCTCGGCGCCCCAGCGCTCGTAGTCCATCGGGTTGCCGCGCTGGAAGATCATCCCGTTGATGCTGCTCGAGCCGCCGAGCACCTTGCCGCGCGCGTGGAAGATGCGTCGGCCGTTCATGTGGGGCTCCGGGTCGGTCTCGTACTTCCAGTCCCAGAACCGGTTGCCGATGGGGATCGGCAGCGCCGCGGGCATGTGGACGAACGGGTCGATCCGGTAGTCGGAGCGCCCGGCCTCCAGCACCAGCACGCGCGTGCCCGGGTCGACGGAGAGCCGGTTGGCGAGGGCGCACCCGGCCGAGCCTCCTCCGACAATGACGTAGTCGTACCGGTCCGCGCCCATGCGTGCTCCTATCCCTTGAACCACCGCTGCTCGGTGGGCCGGATGTTGTGCCAGATGTGCTTGGTCTCGCGATACTCGTCGAGACCTGCCTGCCCGAGCTCCCGGCCGATGCCGGACTGCTTGTAGCCGCCCCACTCGGCCTGGGCGACGTACGGGTGGTAGTCGTTGATCCACACGGTGCCCATCCGCAGCGCGGCGGCGACCCGCTCCGCCCGGCCCGCGTCCTGGGTCCACACCGCGCCGGCGAGGCCGTAGATGGAGTCGTTGGCGATGCGCACCGCCTCCGCCTCGTCGGTGAAGGTCTCGACGGTCAGCACCGGGCCGAACGACTCGTCCTGGGTGACCGACATGTCGCTGGTGCAGCGGTCGAGGATCGTCGGCAGGTAGTAGTAGCCGTCGGCGTACTGCTCGCCCTCGGGGCGGCCGCCGCCGCAGCGCAGCACGGCGCCCTCCTCGAGGCCGCGGGCGACGTACTTCTCTACCTTGGTGCGGTGCTCCTCGCTGGTGAGCGGCCCGGTCTCGGCGTCCTCGTCGAACGGGCCACCGATCCGGATCTTCTGGGCGCGGTCGACCAGCGCGTCGACGAACTCGTCGTGGATCGACTCCTCGACGACGAGACGGGCACCGGCCGAGCACACCTGCCCGGAGTGGAGGAAGACGGCCATCAGCGCGTAGTCGAGCGCGACCTTGAGGTCGGCGTCGGCGAAGACGACGTTGGGGTTCTTGCCGCCGAGCTCGAGGGCGATCTTCTTCACGTTCCCGGCCGCTGCCGCCATGATCCGCTTGCCGGTGTCGATGCCGCCGGTGAAGGAGACCAGGTCGACCCGCCCGTCCTCGGACAGCGGCGCGCCGACGTCGCCGCCCGGGCCGAGCACGAGGTTGCCGACGCCGGCGGGCAGGCCGGCCTCCTCGAGCAGCTTCATCAGGTGGATCGAGGAGTGCGGGGTGATCTCGCTGGGCTTGAGGACGAACGTGTTGCCGGCCGCGAGGCAGGGCGCGACCTTCCAGGAGGTCTGCAGCAGCGGGTAGTTCCAGGGCGTGATGAGGCCGCACACGCCGATGGGCTCGTGGACGATGCGGCTGACCACGTCGGGCATGCCGGTGTCGACCATCCGGCCGGCGTCCTCGGCGGCCACGTGGCCGTAGTGGCGGAACACCGAGACGATGTCGGCGATGTCGTACTCGCTCTCGACCATCCGCTTGCCGGTGTCGAGCGACTCCATCCGCGCCACCTTCTCGGTGTCGCGCTCGAGGAGGTCGGCCACGCGCAGCAGCAGGTCGCCGCGCTCGCGGGCGGGCGTGCTCGGCCAGTCACCCTCGTGGAAGGCCCGGTGCGCGGCCGCGATCGCCGCCTCGGCGTCCTCGCGGGTGCCCTCGTCGACCTCGGCGACCAGGGACCCGTCCGCGGGGCACCTGATCTCCCGCCGGCCCCCGGCTCGCGCGCTGACCCACTCCCCGTCGATGTAGAGCTCGGCCACTCCCGCTTCCACTCCTTCGACAAGGTCCGTCGTTGCGCATCTCGCAACCCAGTCGCTCCCCGCGCAACCGTGGGCCACTTCCGAGAATGTCCGGGTTCGCCAGCAGGCGTCAAGGACCGGACCGGGTACGTGACCTAACGTTGACCCCAGCCGAGCCGGTGGGAGACCTCGGACGCCGCCTCCACCAGCAGCTTGACGACGTCGTCGACGCGCTCGGGACCGAGCCGGAACGTCGGCCCGGAGACGCTCATCGAGGCCACGACATCCCCGTGGACGTTGCGGATCGGCGCTGCCACGGCCGTCAGGCCGACCTCGAGCTCGTCGACCGCGACGGCGTAACCCTGCTCGCGGACGCGCTCGATCTCCAGCCGCAGCTGGGCCTTCCGGGTGATGGTCGCGGGGGTGTACACGGGCAGCTTCTTCAGCACCGCGTCGAGGTCCTTGCGGTCCAGACCGCTCAGCAGCACCTTGCCGTTGCTGGTGGCGTGGAGCGGGATGTGCTGGCCGACCCAGTTGTGCGGCTGGAGCGCCGAGGAGCCGGCCACCTGGTCGAGGTAGAGCGCAGAGCCGCCCGCCAGGACGGCGATGTTGACGGTCTCGCCGGTGTCCGACGCGAGCTGGCGGCAGACCGGCCGCGCCTCCTGCACGAGGTCGAGCCGCGCGGTGGTGGCGCCGGCGAGGCGCAGCACGCCGACACCGAGGCGGTACTTGCCGCGGTCGCCGGTCTGCTCGACGAGCCGGTGGGCCTCGAGCGTGGCGACCAGGCGGAACGCCGTGGACTTGTGGACCGCGAGCTGGTCGGCGATCTCGGTGACCCCTGCCTCACCGACCCGGGCCAGGACCTCGAGAATGGTGAGCGCACGGTCGACCGACTGCACGCCGCTCGCGGCGGCGACGGCCTCGCCGGACGCGTTGCCCATGTCGGGACAGTAGCGCAGCCGGTGTTGCGTATCGCAGACTCGGTTCCCCCTGCCGCAACAGCGGTCCAGTCCTTTAAGGTCTTCCGATGTCCCCCACCCCCGTCGCCGCCGGCGACTTCGTGCTCAGCCTCTCCTGCGACGACCGGCCCGGGATCGTCCACGCCGTCACGGGTTTCCTGGTGCGGCACGGCGGCAACATCCTGGAGAGCCAGCAGTTCGGGGACCGCCAGTCCGGGAAGTTCTTCATGCGCATCGACTTCTCGGTCGAGGGCTCGGGGTCGGGCGGCGTCGACGCGGACGAGCTGCGGTCGGAGTTCGCGGCCGTCGCCGAGATGTTCGCGATGGACTTCGAGCTGTGGGACGCGCGGGCGCCGTACCGGACGCTGATCATGGTGTCGAAGCACCTGCACTGCCTCAACGACCTGCTCTTCCGCACCTCCACCGGCTCGCTGCAGATCGACATCCCCGCGATCGTCTCCAACCACACCGACGCGGCGCGGCTCGCGGAGACCTACGGCATCCCGTTCCACCACGTCCCGGTCACGCCGGACACGAAGCCCGAGGCCGAGGCCGAGCTGCTGCGGCTCGTCAAGGAGC
Organism: Nocardioides sp. GCM10027114; assembly: GCF_042659625.1. Classification (NCBI taxonomy): domain Bacteria; kingdom Bacillati; phylum Actinomycetota; class Actinomycetes; order Propionibacteriales; family Nocardioidaceae; genus Nocardioides; species Nocardioides sp. GCM10027114. The sequence continues at coordinate 4,335 of NZ_JBHSSS010000003.1, read as the reverse complement.
ACGACGTCCACCTCGTGGTGCTGGCCCGCTACATGCAGGTTCTCTCCGACGGGCTCTGCCGCGAGCTGTCCGGCCGGGCGATCAACATCCACCACTCGTTCCTGCCGAGCTTCAAGGGCGCCAAGCCCTACCACCAGGCCTACGACCGCGGCGTGAAGCTGATCGGCGCCACCGCCCACTACGTCACCAGCGACCTCGACGAGGGCCCGATCATCGAGCAGGACGTCGTCCGCGTCGACCACACCCACGACCAGGACTCCCTCGTCGCCGCCGGTCGCGACGTCGAGGCGCAGGTCCTCTCCCGGGCCGTGCGGTGGCACTCGCAGTCGCGGGTGCTGCTCAACGGGCACCGCACGGTTGTCTTCCGCTGACGGGCCTCAGGCCAGGCGGGCGCGCACCCGCTCGTCGAGCACGTCCAGCGGCAGCGAACCGGCATCGAGCACGGCCGAGTGGAAGCGGCGCACGTCGAACCGGTCGCCCTGCCGCTGCTCCGCCTCGGTGCGCATCCGCTCGATCTCGACCCGGCCGACCATGTAGGAGCAGGCCTGGCCGGGGTGGAGGACGTAGCGGTCCACCTCGGGCCGGCACATCGCCTCGGTGAGCGGCGAGTTCGCCACCATGAAGTCGACGGCCTGCTGCCGGCTCCAGCCGAGCGCGTGCAGGCCGGTGTCGACGACGAGCCGGCAGGCCCGCATCGAGTCGGCGGCGTACATGCCCATCCGGTCGACCGGCCCGCTGTAGAGCCCCATCTCGTCGGCGAGCCGCTCGGTGTAGAGGCCCCACCCCTCGGCGTACGCCGCGTTGCCGAGGTGCTTGCGGAACTCCGGCACGCCGGCCAGCTCGGCAGCGATGGCGAGCTGCAGGTGGTGGCCGGGGATGCCCTCGTGGAACGCCATCGCCTCGAGCTCGAAGGTGCCCCACGAGGCCGGGTCGTCGACGTTGATGAAGAACGTGCCCCCGCGGCTGCCGTCCTGCGACGGCGGGAAGTAGAACGCCTTGGCACCCGTGGTGGTGCCCTCGACGACGCAGGGCGCCTGCGGGAGGGTCTCGAACCAGTCGGGCATTGCGTCCCAGGCGCGCTGCATCGCAACCTCGGACTGCTCGACCAGCTCCTCGCCGCGCTCGAAGTGCAGCGCCGGGTCGGTGCGCATCGCCTCGAAGATCGCGGCGAGGTCGTCGGTGCCGACGACCTCGGGGCCGAGCGCGCGGTACTCGGCGGCCAGCTTCTCGATCTGCGCCAGGCCGAGGTCGTGGATCTCCTGCGCCGACATGGTCGTGGTCGTGTAGTAGCGGAGCGCGGCGGCGTACGTCTCCTCGCCGTCGGCAAGCGAGCTCAGGCCACACCGGTCGTCCGGCCGGGCGTGCGGGGCGACCTCGTCGCGGAGGACGTCGCGGTAGTGGGCCATCGCGGGCCGGACGTCGGACTCGATGACCGCCTTCAGGCGGTCGCGCCAGGCATCGACGTCGAGACCCTCCGGGGGCGCGGCGGTGCGGAGCAGCCCGTCCTCCTCGACCGGGGAGGCGAGGATCGAGTCGATCTGCTCGACGGTGCCGGTCACAGCGAAGGCGGCGGGTGCCCGGCCCGCCTCGACACCTTCGCGCAGGCGGTCGGCCAGCTCGCGGTAGTGGCGGCCCAGGCCGCGGTAGGTCTCGACGAGCTTCTCGGCCACCTCGGCGGTCGGCAGCGAGAGCATCCCGACCACGATCGGCAGCTCCACCTGGAGGCCGAAGATCGGGTCGGCGTTGAGCTGCGCCAGCCGCGTCTCGACCATGTCGGCCCGGGTGGTGGCGTCGGAGATGAGGACCGCCCGCGTGAGCCGGCCGTTCTCGTCGAGGTCGGTCGGGTCGATCTCCTCGGCCCGACGGGCGAAGTCCCGCAGCGCAGCCACGTCGGCGTCCTCGGCCGCCCGGGTGGCGTCGTCGAATCGGCCGGCGTGCTCGGTGAAGCCGTACAGGTGCCCGGCGGTCGGGTGGACCTCGAGGTAGTGCTGCCAGTACTCGTCGGCCAGGGCGTCGAGGTCGCTCATCAGGTTCCTTCCGCGGGCGGGCTCGCTGCGCGAGCGGTCGGAGCCGTTCTACCTCACGGTGCCTTGAGATGAGCGGGTGAGGCACGGGAGTGCGGCTGAGTGGCGGGGTCTGGGAACCCTTGGCGACCGAGGAGAGCGTCGACCTTCTCGGTGACCTCGGGGACCCGTGGTGGATCGCGGGCGGCTGGGCCATCGACCTCCACATCGGCCGGCAGACCCGGGTCCACGAGGACACCGATGTCACGGTCCCGCGCGACTCCCAGCTCGCCCTGCAGGCAGCGCTCGCCGGCTGGGACCTGCACGTCGTCGATCCGCCGGGCTCGCTACGGCCCTGGTCCGCGGGTGAGGTGCTCCCCGCGCGGGCGCGACATCTGGTGCCGCCGCACTCCGGGATCGGCCTGGTCGCTGCAGGTGATGCTGGACGACGTCGCGGACGGCGAGTGGACCTACCGTCGCGATCCACGCATCCGGCGTGCTGTCGGGGAGCTCGACGGCCCCGCGTCGGACCAGAGCCGACGGGTGCTCGCACCCGAGGTCCAGCTGCTCTACAAGAGCAAGAACCCGCGCCCCAAGGACGAGGCCGGCCTGCTCGCCGTCCTGCCTCACCTGGATGCCGACCAGAGCTCATGGCTCGCGGATGCACTGTCGCTGGTCTCCCCGGACCACCCATGGATGGCGAGGCTCTAGAACCCGGCACGTGGGCAGAGCGTCAGGCAGCGCCGAGCAGGAGCTCCAGGACACGGTCGATGTCGTCGGTGTGGGTGACGGCCTGATCGTCGGGTGGGTCGAGGTGGTGGGTGCCGGACCCGTCGACCCTGCGGTGCAGGCCATGGGGGGTGCGCCAGATGGTGGTCCCCGCGGCGGCGGGGGTGGCGGTGTAGCCGAGGTGGGTCTTGGCGCGGTGGCCCCGCCGGCCCAGCGGCTGGCTGGTGCGGCAGGAGGTCTGCCCGGGAGGCCCATGGGGGTCGAAGGCGACGGGGTGGTCGAGGTCGGTGTTGCGCGAGACCGCGGAGGCGTGGGGGAAGGCGTCGCCGGGGCGGATCAGGTGGATCCGCTCCCGGATGGCCTCGGGGTGCTCGTAGGCGTTGACGCTGTGGTGGTGGGCCAGGTCGAGCACCGGCTTGACCGTGACGCGGGAGTGGCCGAGCAGGTCGCCCAGCTGGGCCAGGGCGAGCGGGCCGAGGCCCTCGACCCGGGCCACGCTCTGCGCCATCCCGGTCAGTGCGGCCTCGTGGAGGTGGACGTAGAGGACCGAGCGCGGGCGGAGCTTCTCGAGGTCCACCTCGCGCAGGGCGTCGAGCAGGTCGGCGGGGAACGCGAGCGCCCGGCACGGGGTGTCATCGGGCTCCAGGCCCTGGGCCTCGCGGTCGGGCTCCTCGCCGACCTCGGCAGGGACCTCGGCTCCCTCGAGGAGGAGCCGGGTGAGCTCGGCGGGACGGGCGAGCCAGCCGGCGGCCTCGGCGCGCAAGTCGTCGACAGGGGTGTCGGCATGGCCGGGCCGGGCGGCGAGGATCTCGGCGACGCGTGCCACGGTGGCGTCGATCCACGCCGCGTCGCCGGCGGTCACCCGGGCCACGATGGTCCGCAGCCCGGTGGCGTCGGGGCGGGTGAGGGCGACGTAGCGGCGCTCACGCTCGGCGGCGATCCGGGCGGCGTGGCCGGCGGGGTCTGCCTCGATGACCTTGGCCTCGGCGATCGCCATCACCCGCGAGGGGGCCTCGGTGCGGATCGCGTCGGCGACCGCGGCGTCCACGACACCCACCACCGCGACCGGCAGGTGGCGGCACATCGTGGCGACCTTGCGGGCCAGCCACGGCTCAGCGTCGAGGTCGAGCACCAGGGACCAGGTCTGCGGCAGCCGGTGACGCAGGTCGAGCACGTCGGCCACCGCCTTGCGGGCCGCCAACGTGTGGACGCCGCGGGCGATGCCCAGCTCGCACAGCGTGAGCTCGCGGACCATCGGCGTCCCCTCACCACCGACCGGCACCAGCCGGTCGCCACCGGGCGGCCGCGGCAGCGACGGGTCCGGCCGGGGGTCCTCACCGGGGTCGGTGCCCTGCAGGTCAGCCCACCGGGCCACCAGCAGCAGGTCGCGGACCTCGGCCTCGCGCCGGGCCCGCACCCCGTCCTCGAGCGCGGCCAGCGTTGCCGCGGCGTCGAGCTCGTCGATCGGGGTGGAGGCTGTGATGTCTCAAGACATGGGTGACAGTTCTGCATCAGGGGATCGGTGACACTTGATGTATCAGGACTTCGGTGACGGTTCGGGGTTCCTGGGTCGCGGTCCAGGGGGTCGGCCGTTGCCGATGTA